>JAYELY010000264.1:7389-10143 GCA_034717795.1 Caldifarciminota bacterium | reverse complement strand
GTAGGTGCCGGAAGCTCGGGCGTCCAGGAATCCCTATTCCTTGCCAAGTTCGCGGCAAAGATCACCATCGTCGAGTTCCTCGCCACCATCCAGGCCGAGAAGATTCTGGTGGAGCGCTTCAAGAAGACGGGCAAGGGCTCATTCCTCTTGAACCACGAGGTTCTTGCCATCGAAGGGGATCGGACGGTGAGCGGTGTGCGCGTGCGCGACCGGTCTGGCGGTGAAGAAAAGCTGATACCCGCAGGCGGGGTGTTCATATACGTCGGTCTGGAGCCTCAGACCGGGGCGTTCGCCGATCAGCTCAAGCTGGATCAGTGGGGATACATCGAGGTGGACTCCGATCTTCGCACGAGCGTCGAAGGCGTGTGGGCCGCAGGGGACGTTGTATCCGGAGCTGTCCGTCAGATAGCGGCGGCGACGGGTGCGGGCGCTGCCGCGGCGATCCAGGTCGAGCACTACCTTTCGTCCAAATCTTAAAGGAGGATTGACAGTGAAGTTTGCAAAACTTGCATGGGTTATGGTTGTTACATTGATCCTGGGGATAGGTTTAGGCTGCTCTAAAAAGAATCTCAACGATGTGCCTCCTGTAGTACCAACAGAGGACGTATCCACAACCTCCGGTACAACAGAGCTTACAGATACTTCTTCTCCGGAACCTCAGTTCCCCGGTCAAGAGGAGGATACCGCGAAGAGTTCAACCTCACCCAAGCCCGATCCGGGCGCCAATCGCAGGCAGGCGCCGGACTTTACGCTTGCAGACCTTTCCGGCAGTCAGCACTCGCTGTCCGATTTTCGCGGCAAGGTGGTGCTCGTGGACTTCTGGGCCACCTGGTGCGGGCCGTGCCGCAAAGAGATACCACACCTTGTCAAGTTCTACGACGCCTACAGCTCTCAGGGGTTTGTTATCCTGGGTGTTGGGCTTGACAAGGAGGCGAATCTTTCCAGGTTTGCAAACCAGAACGGGATAAGCTACATTGTGCTTGTGGATGAGAAAGGCGTTGCCGGAAAACTCTACGGGATACGCAGCATACCCCGCACCCTGATCATTGATAAGAAGGGCAGGATAGCCTTCGACCACACGGGCTTTCCGTCAGGGATGGAGGTCGAGATGGAGGCCGAGATTCTTACCCTTCTGGCCGAGAAATACTGACTTCACCCCAAGTTGACCCCCTGAATCGCCATTCCGCACGTAACTCAGGCAACCTTAAGTAAGGGTTGCACGTCGTAGGTATTTTGAGTATTATTGGAGGTGAACTTGTCAAGAAATACAACCCCTTGTCGGGATGACGGCTATGCGATCTGTAAGAAGGAGGTTTAGAGAATGAAGGAGATCTCAGCCAAATTGGTAGGGGTTATAATAGGCTCGGCCACGGTAACGGGTTTCGTTCTGGGTCTGCTTATCGCAGGTGTGTTTAATATCTTCCCCAGGGCTCAGGCTGAGGAGCAGGATACACTTGCCGTGCTCGGTCCTTCCGAGAGCCCCTTTGCAGCTGTAGTGGATGAGGTCTTGCCAGCGGTAGTCAACATCAGCTCGAGCAGGAAGGTTATCGTTCCCGGTCTTCCATTTGACGATCCCTTCTTCAGGGAGTTCTTCGGCGAGGTGCCTCGCGAGCAGACGCGTTACAGCCTGGGTTCAGGGGTTATCTTTCGCCCGGACGGTTATATTCTCACCAACGATCACGTGGTAGCCTGGGCCGAGGATATCACAGTTACCATGCACGACGGCCGAACCTTCAAGGGCAAGGACGTAAAGCTAATCGGCAGAGACCCGCATACCGACCTGGCGGTTCTTAAGGTACAGACAAAAAAGGACTTGCCGACCGTAAAGCTCGGAGACTCCGATTCGATCCGCGTGGGCGATTGGGCCATAGCCATAGGCAATCCGTTCGGGCTTGAGGGCACGGTCACGGTAGGGGTGATCTCTGCCAAGGGCCGTTCCAATCTGCTTCTGCCCTCAAAGCAGCGCTATCAGAACTTCATCCAGACCGACGCAGCCATAAACCCGGGCAACTCCGGCGGCCCCTTGTGCAGCATACATGGTCAGGTGATCGGACTCAACACGGTCATAACAAGTCCCTCCGGAACCAACATAGGCATTGGCTTTGCCGTGCCGATCAACATGGCCAAGGAGGTCGCAAATCAGCTTATCACCAAGGGCAAGGTCGAGCGAGGCTACCTCGGAGTCTATCCTCAGGAACTTGATGAGGATATGCGCAAGGGTCTTGGGCTTAAGAGAAACCATGGGGTTCTCATCGCCGATGTGGTTCCCGGCACCCCCGCGGATAAGGCCGGCCTGCGTTCAGGCGACGTGATAGTGGTCTTCGACGGACATAAGGTAAAGGACGTGGAGGATTTCCGCGAACGCGTCGCTGCTACCCCGCCCGGGAAAGCGGTTCAGATGGCGATATGGCGTCAGGGTAAAGAAACAACCCTGAAGGCGAAACTGGATGAGCTGCCTGGTGAGATTGCAGCCTCCCCCCATCCTTCCCCTCAGACGCGGGAAGCCCATTTCGGCCTTGCGGTGCGCTCGCTTTCTTCCGCAGAACGAGAACACTACAATCTCTCCGCAGGGGTCCTGGTCGAAGACGTCGAGTCCCGCTCCGCCGCTGAACGCGCAGGGATCAGGCCGGGCGACGTTATTCTCGCGATAGACGGCCGCACGGTAAAAAATTCCGATGAGTTCAAACAGACAGCAGGGGAGCTTAAACCTTCAAACAAAGAGGTCGTCCTGGTGCAGCTCTATCGCCAGGGACG
>JAYELY010000264.1:0-7289 GCA_034717795.1 Caldifarciminota bacterium | reverse complement strand
AATGCTTAGGTGGGTTTCCGACAGATCATTATCGCGTTACTTTAAAGAGATAATGCGGTATCCCCTGATCTCAAGGGAAAAGGAGGAGGAGTTAGCACGCAGGGCAAGACTGGGGGACGTGATAATCGCGGTGGATGGCAGGGGTTGCAACTCACCAAGGACACTTTTAAGTCTCATCAAACGTTCAGGCCCGGGTTCAAGGCTAAAGATCACCGTGCACCGTGTGGAAAAGGATATAGACCTTACCCTTGAGATACCTTCCCCATTCTCCCCCCAAGAGGCGAAGGGGGATCCCGATGCCCCGATATTGGGTATGAGGGTTTGCAGGGTCCAGGAGCTCGATGCCCCGCGGATCAAGGTTCTGGGCATCAAGCGCGGGTTACTGGTCACCGAGGTTGATCCTGGTTCGCCCGCCGCCCTGGCCGATCTTCGCGATTACAACCGCGAGGCGCGCGATAGGTTGATCCTTCACAACCTGCGCTGGGTCGTTACCATCGCCAAGCAGTATCAAAAACGGGGGCTTGCGCTGGCCGAACTGATTAACGAGGGCAACCTGGGTCTTATCCAGGCGGTCACCAAGTTCGACGAACGCCGCAAGACCCGGCTTACGACCTACTCAAACTGGTGGATTCGCTACTACATCGTCTCGGCGCTCGCCTCCAGGCATCTTATCAAGCTGCCCATCAAGATGCGTAACCTTGCAAAGCGCATCCGCGACAGCTATGGGGTTCTCTCTCAGCGCCTGGGCCGCTCGCCCTCTATCGAGGAGCTGGCCCGCGAGCTTAAGGCGACACCGGAGGATGTCTCTGCCGCGTTCGACTGCGGTGTGGCCGAGCTCTCCATAGACGCCCTGCCGTTCGAGGACTCCAAGGTCACCTTTGAGGAGGTCCTGCGCGATACCACCTCTCCCTCGCCGGCAGAGGTCAGCGCCAAAGATGAAATGGAGCGCCACGTGCGCTCCTCGCTTGCCGCGGTTCTTACAGACCGCGAGCTTTACGTGGTCAGCCGGCACTTCGGGGTGCCCATGCCGCAGGAGCGACGCTTCACCATAAAGAAGTTGACCGAGATCTTTGGGAAAACCGAAGAAGAGATCCAGCAACTGATCTGCCTTGCATCCAGAAAACTCCTGTCCCGGTTGCGCCGCAGCCTCGACACCGACAGCCTCAAGCGCTACGCCAAGCTTACATCCGCCGACATGGAAGCCCTGCCTCAGCTTTTAAAGAAAGGAATGGGGTACTCAAAGAGCGTGATGTGCAGGGTCATGCGCCGCGTGCTGAAGAATATACCTTCGGCGCTGACCGACCACCTGGAGGTCCTTGATCTTGAGGAAGAGGAGATGTTTTGCCTTTGTTGGGGAGTCAGGCCTACGCGAGAGGAGCTGAACCTGCGCGAGCTGGGCGACCTTCTGGGCGTTTCGCGCGAGGCGGCAAGACAGGTCAAGGAGCGGGCGATTCGTAAACTCAAGAAGGATCTGCGCCCCCAGGCCTTCGACAGCTTCTTCCGCAAAGCGGTATAACCATTGCTCCTTTTTGCCCCTCGGGCAAAAGATCGCAGGCCTCCGTTATCGCGACCGACCGAAGGGAGGGTGGCGATCTCATATGGGGCACAACGCAGCGACGTACCTCTAACCTCTTATCACCTACCCATTTTCATTGAGGGTGGTTATCAATCGTCTTTAGTTAGAGCGCGTCAGATATTATGAGATTGCTTCGTAACCCCCTTCGGAGGCTTACTCGCAATGACGGCGGCATTGGATTCTCTTCGGCCTCCCCGCGGCGTTGCTGATCCGCGCGCGCGAGCCATGCCTTTTCAAGTAAACGTTTCTCCTTTACCCACGATTCCATTTTTGTTTTGTAGAGTAATTTCTTCTCTTTTGGCAGATGCCACCAGCAATAATCCTATAGGAAAAGAGCAAATCCAGGATACTCTCTTTTCAAACACTCGTGGTACTTACATCTTTTCCGCTCACTCGGGTCGGGCATGGGTTTGGCTTTGGGCCTCGTCATGGGGGGTTGTATAGAGGGTGCCATATAAGTCAAGCATTAATCCCTCGCCTAACCTCTCCCAGGGGGAGAGGGATTTTATGCTCCTTTTTGCCTCCGGCGAAAAGATCGCAGGGAAAAATCTTCCCCTCCCTTGATGGGAGGGGAGAAAGGGGAGGGTGAAACCAAATTATCACCCCCACCTCTATCCTCCGCCAGACGGTGGCACTTCGCCCCGTCAAGGGGGAGGAGTATTAAGGTCTCCTTGATTTTCTTTTCGGCCTCCCCGCGGCGTTGCGAAGCAACGGCGTGGGTGAATGGCTTGACAGTTGACGGTGCGCCCCTATAATTCCACCTGTCTTGTAACTTGAACTGGAAGGAGAGAATCAATGAAGAAATTCTTCACCTGGCTGGATAGAACCTTTATCAAGCCCATTGAGAACTCAAAGATGCCTCTGGGCACCTTTATTCTCATAGCCTACGGCTACATGGTCGTCCGCGACATGCTGGAGGGCGTGTTGGAGACTCCCGGGATCGGACTTGCCGCAACCACCATCATAACTATCGAGATGCTGCTCATGCACTTCCCGCTGTTCTACTTCATGCTTTTTACCGTCGCAATAATTTTGATTCACTTCAGCACAGGTCACGACATCCGCAAGATAACGAGGGTGCTTTTCATCTACTCGTTCATCATCCTCATCGCCCCATTGGTTGACCCCCTGTTCCGTCCGGGCGGCTACAACCTTGCCTATCCAGGCGATCCGCGGATGATTTTGCAGGGCATCAAGGCGACTTTCGGCCTGGGGAAGTTCTACTACGGCAGTTCACCAGGCATGTTAATGGAGGGGTATCTCGGCGCTTTGTTGGTTGCGATTTACAGCGGTCTTCGAGCCCCCACGACACGGCGGAAGGTTATCTCGATTCTGCTTGCTCCCCTCATTTTGATTGTAGCTACGCTTACCGCGGGCGGATTGCAAATGGTTGTGGGGGCTATTTTTGGGGGCGGCGTCTACGCCACCGGCGGTCTGATCAGCTCTGCGACGCGCAAGTACTCATTGGTGCTGCTCTTGCCGTTGATACCGCTTATCTGGCTCGGCTTATGGCGCTACAGCCGCGAGAAGGTGCGTCTGCTGCTGCGTTCGTTGAAGCCTTTCCTGCTCGTTCTCTCGGCGCTCGCCGCAGGCGCCGGGTTTCTGTTCGGTTGGCTTAACCTGCGGGACGTGCTTGTCGGGGTGCCCCGCAACCCGTTCGATTATATCGCTCTGTTTGCGCTTTTGGTTTTGGGTGTTTTGGCCGGCAGTGCAAGTCTCTTCTTCGGTAACGCTTACGATCCTGCCGTTGATACAGGCGACAGGCGGACGTACCGTCGTGCGGCCGGCGGGCTTTTTGTTCTCTCTATGCTCCTTGCCTGGTGTCTTGGATATACGGCACTTTTTATAGTCATCGCTTTCTTCGTCTGCGGTCTTGTTTTACATACCACCCCCCTGCGTCTGTCACGCTTTGCCGTATCCTCCTCGTTCTTCTACGCCCTCGGCATGTTTATACTCGTAGCTGCGGGGTATTCCCTGTTCGGCATGGAGCGAACCCTCAGCGTTTTCCCGTGGCAGTTAGGACTGGCTGTTTTCTTGCCGCTTTGGGCGGTGCTTTTGGGACGAGAGTTCATCCTGCGGCGTGCGAGACCCAGGTTTGAAGAGGAGGGGGAGGAGGGGGAGGAGCGATGAAGCGCTCGCGGATATCCGCAGGGCTTATAGTCGCCGCGGTGCTTGCGGCTGCAGCTTTAGCCGTGCTCCCACCCTTGCTTTTGGGGATTGGCATCCTGTGGTTCATCGCGCCGCCTCTTGGTCTTTTGGCTGCAGCGGCGATCCTTTTTAGGAAAAACTCCTTGCTCATGGTTGCGGCGATCCTTGCGGTTCTTGCGGTGAGCATCGCGGGTGTCCTGCATCCCATGCGTCTTTCCCCCTCCCAGGAGCGCCAGCTTAAAGCGACCGCATACTTCCTTAAGGGACAAATCTTTGCCCTTCAGGGCGACTACGCTGGGGCCCTGGCCGCCTACGAGCACAGCGAACGGGCGGGGCTTGAGCACCCCTGGGTTGCCGTTCAACGTGCCTACTGCTGCAACTTCCTGGGACGCTCCGAGAACGCCTACGAGATATTCGCACGTCTGATGCGGGATACGCTTCTGGGTTCCCTGGATGTAGTCCACATAAACTATGCACTCTCCGCCATGAAGTCCGGCAACTACAAGCAAGGTGAGAGGGCTTTCTGGCAAGCGTTAAGCTACAACTTTTACCCGGGATACTGCTACTATCAGCTGGGCATCTGTTATAGATTGCGCAACGATCAGATAAAGGCCGAAGAGATGATGACTAATGCGCACAGGTTGTGTTACGAGCGCAGTCAGTGTTCCTCCATACTGGGGGCGATAGCTGAGTCCCGCAGGGATTATGCGCGTGCGGAGGAGTTTTACCGCAGAGCGCTGCGCGAGAATCCTGAGAATCTTACGGTGTACGTGAAGCTGGGGAGCCTTTTTTACCGCGAGGGGCGAGTGAGCGATGCAAGAGAGGTGCTGCTTGAGGGGGTACGCATATCCGAATGGATTCCACTTAACTTCAGGGTGTACGCCATGCTTCTGAATAACCTGGGGTTTGTCTATGCCGAAGAAGGACAGCTTTCGAAGGCGATTCCGGCCTTCAAGCAGGCAATCCGTGTTGACCCTGCGTTCATGGATTCATACGATAACCTCGCCCACCTCTACATAGAGAATAAGAGGTTCTCCGATGCGGTGATCGTGCTGAGGAGAGCCCTGGAGGTTGATCCGGACTATAGGCCGGCTCGCAGGGTACTTGATCAGCTGCTCGGTGTGCCCGAGGCTGGCCAGCCGCAGTAGCTTTCCCTTTGGGAGGGGATCAACGTGGGGTTTTCACAGGCGTACACGAGTGGCGGCTGGAATTCTTCTGACTAAAGGTTTATCCTCTGGTTTCTTTCTCACCCAGTTTGGGGAAGAAGACCTGCTTGCGGTCGTTTGTTAAGGCGGCAGCTATGGGGCTTTTTATCAGGTCGCGCCAGATGAAATCCAAGCCGCGGGCACGAAACCGATCCCGGATGAGCCTGGTGAACTGCCTGCCGTAGATGTCGAGGGGTCTGTTAAGGATGCTGATGACGGTTGGCAGGAGGTAGTGCATCCGGGCCGCAGAAATGTGGGGATGGTTCCACACCATGTACTTGGCGTCGTAGTGTCTGTACGTATGGTCGAAGATTCCGTAGCGGGACTCGATCTCGTCCCACATGGGTGTTTTGGGGAATGGGGTGAGGACGTTGACCTGATGGGCGTCGAACCCGATTTTCTTTAAGCGCATCACGTCCTTTAGGGTGGATTCTACGGTTTCGTGTTCGTAGCCTATCATGTAGTAGGCCATCCGGTACATACCCGGCTTGGAGCCGGTGCGGCGGATGAACTCGCGTATGTCCTCTATTTTCTGTTTCTTATTTATGTCATCCATCGCCTGCTGAGACATGGTCTCCACGCCTATAAGTGGGAAGCGCAGGCCTCTTTCATACCACTCATCAAGATGGCGCAGGAATATTGCCGCACGAGTCTGAGACCACCAGCGTAGCTTGTAGCGGGCCAGCATGTTGGTGATTTTATCCGCCGCTTGAGGTTTAAAACCGAATAGCTCATCCAGTATGAGTACGTCCGAGACCCCGTTTTTTGCGTAGTAGCGTAGCACCCTCTCGATGCTGTCAAGGTTCACGGTTTCCCGCCCGGTGTCGAAGACAGGGGTCTGACAGAAGGTGCACTTATAGGGACACCCGTGCTGGGTGTATAAAAGCCCTGTCTGGAAGTGAGGGATATTGCCGGGCATAAAGGTCATCGGCCACATCACCACCGGGTGCTCGATATCCTTTACCCTTTTGCCGAACACCTGTGCCATCTCGTCCTCGGCGGCTCCGTAAAACACCCGGTCAACCGTCTTTGGGATCACCGGGTTGAGCGCCCCGTAGCAGCCCGCCCACAGCTCCTTTATGCCCTGTCGCCTTGCCTCCTCGGCCATTTTGATAACCTCGCCGATCTCGCTTTCAAAGAAGCTGAACCCCACAACGTCCCAGCCCTCGCCGAGTTTTTTCACGTAGTCTCGCCACATAGGGTATTCTAAAATCTCAATCTCGGGAACGTTCTGCTTGAGGAAGCGAAGCCCTGGTGATGCCGTGCGTTTAAGCGAAACGCGTACCTTGGAGTACACGTTCTGGCCCACGTAATCCAGATAGTCCGAACGGAACCGGCGGTAGGCCGTGCACAAAAGCACCCTGGGAGCGGTTGAAGGGGCCCTCGGCTTCACTCTCCACCCGCCAGACGACGTGGCGTGATTCATCTTCCTAATCTCCATCCTTAGCTCGTTCTCCTTGCCCCATACCTTTCGAGGGATTTCCTAACCACTCGACTTTATCTTAACAAATAATACGCCGGATGCTTAACTTGTCAAGTGCTTGTTTTTAACCAGGTTTAACGAGGTCTGTTAAAGGTACACTAAGGATTCTTACCCCGCGGTATTGCCAGATATCACGGCTCTATTAAGTGTGGATTTTTAAGTTTAGTCCGATTGGTTATTGGGCAAAACCACCTGCTTGCGCTCGTTGTAGGAAAGGGAATGCAGGAAGGGCCGGGCCACATCATCCCATAGCAAGCCAAACCCCTTCTCCCGGACGCGCCTCTGGATTATTCGCACAGTTCCCTTGAGGTAGTTGGCAGACGCATTCAGGGTAGCCAGCCCCAGCCGGTGCAGGAACTTCATCCGGGCGGGCGTGATGTGGGGGTGGTGCCATACCAGGTCAACCGCCGTGTAATGGTGATAATCTCGATCAAAGATTCCGTAAAGTGACTCTATCCTTTCCGTCATGGGGAGCTTCGGTAACGGGGTGAGTATGGAGAGCTGGTATGCATCGAAGCCTATCTTGTCTAGTATTTCGTAGTCTTGCAACACGGACTCCACAGTGTCTTCCTCGTAGCCTATCATATAAGAGGGCATCGTGAAGATATTCTTCTCCAGGGTGAGTTTTCTGAACTCGCGAATTATATCCAGATTGATCTTCTTGCCGATCTTTGCGAGTATTTCGTCGTGGATGCTTTCCAGACCGAAGGCCACAATAGCCATACCTCGTGAAACCCAGCCATCAAGATGCTTAAGGCATAACTCCAGACGGGTCATAACCCACCAGTGAAAGCCGTAGCGGGCGAGCAAATCTATAACCTTCTCGGAGTGGGAGGGGAAGATATAAAAGGTCTCGTCGGCGATCCATACCTCGTTT
>JAYELY010000263.1:0-1990 GCA_034717795.1 Caldifarciminota bacterium | reverse complement strand
ACGTCAACGTCTATCTCCTCGGCCAAAGCCTGGACCTTGGTCTTGAAGACCTTGTCTATAAGAAACGATGGCGCGACGGGAATCTCGTTGATGGCGGTGGTCAGTGTACGCCAGTGAAATAGATCAGCCATTTCCTACCTCCTAGAGACTGAATTTGAAGTAGATGCCGCGCTCTTGGCAGTCGCGGGCAATCTCTTGCTTCTGGATCGCCGATGTGCCCGTGGGCCAGCCGACACCATCGGGGTTGAAAACGCCGTGCACGTAGGTTATGGTGTTGACGTCTTCTGAAGTGGCGTCTATATCCCTTCCAAGTATTGCGCGGCAGATGTGGGTCCCATCGGTGGAGCAGTAGTCGGCCTTGATAGTAGAGCCGGCTGTGGGTGAGACGGCAAAATGGATATCGCACTCACCGGTCTCGTAGTTGATCGAACCGCTCCCGTCAGCGCCCACCAGGTGGCCATGCCCGTCGTCGTGCAGGACCTTGGGGGTCCCTTCGTTGGTGTAGATGCGCAAGGTTTTTTCGACGACCTTGGTGTTAGCGAGAGTTTTGTACCAGTCGGTTTCGCCGCTCCCGGAGTTGGTCTCGATGTCTTCGGTGTGCGCGGTAAGCTCACCCACGTAGGTTGCCAGGATGTCCTCTTCGTTTAGTGGCGCTGTGCCAAACTTAAGCTCTACTACCTTACCTTCCGCGTAGTTAATCTTACCGGTGCCGCCGTTGTCTGAAGCCAGTGTCCCGTCGCCATTATCGGAAAACGTCTCGTATGTGACAGGATCGTTGTTTATCTTTGCTGTGGCTGTGAACGATCCGGGCTTGACTCCCGGATTTGCCAAGGATATGTCGAGGAAATCGGTCTGGGAACCGGTGCCGGTACCTATATCCTCGTCCTCATAGGTAGTGCCGGGTGTTATCGGCGCGTACTTGCCGTCCGAGGTCTTGCGGCCCAAGAGAGCGCCTCTGGAGAGTTCTCCCGAGCCGCTTGCAACCGTAACAGGCAGCTCAACCCTGGGATGGTCGCCCGAAAGGAGCTTGTCCTGAGTCAGAGGGGTCTCTGTTACTCCGTAGCTTTCTGGCATCTAGAACCTCCTTTAACATCCCACGAGAAAACTTTGTTTTCTCGCGGGGACCCCATTTAGGGGTAGAGTTTTTTCTTGATAGCGCTGTGTCATCTTTAGATCTCGTGCTGTACAGCGCTGTGCTTAATGCTTGCCGCTATCCTGCGGCCCAACGACTCGAAGGAGTTATCCACACGAGCCTGTGGAGAAGCGAACTCAGATAGAGGAACTAGCGCGGGCAAGGACTCAAGCAACCCCGTGAAGAAATCCAGCGGGGAGATCGGCTCAAAGCCCTCATCCGAAAGGCTCTTCTCATCGGAGAGTCCCGAGATGAAGCCCACGAGCGCTTCGCGTCCCCATGCAGGAAGCAGCCGTCCCTGGTGCGCCAGGCGCTCAACGATTCGCTCCGCAGCATCAAGACGTTCGGCTTTTACCCCACTCGAATACTTCGTATCCGAGCGGGGACCCCGATCGACTTTTACCCCAACCGATTGCTTCGCACTCGGCTGGGGACCCCGTTCGTCTTGTGCCTCGCTTTGAACCTCCGATCCGCTCGCCTTGTCTTCCTCCCCTTCGGAAAGGGGACCTTCAGCCTCGCTCCGGGATTCCTCTTTGATCTGGCTCACCCGTGCAAGACGCTCATCAAGAATCTTTAGGCGATCCTCAACCGCGCTCCGCGTCTCCTCGTCTAGATCAGTCAGGGCTTCGCTGGCAGCCTTTAGTGCTGCAGGCACCACCCGCGGCTCGCCATCCACGATATCCACAACAAGCATCGGGTAGGCCTCGAACGACTCAGAATCCGCCGAGGTGTCTACCCGGAGCGAGTATAAAGCAAGCGCTGACCATCCCAAGGCATCTTGCACACGCTTTGCAGCCGCCTGCGCGTCCCAGGGATAATCGGAGGATGCGAACGCAAGCTTCCCTAACGGCGTTAGCT
>JAYELY010000262.1:0-1993 GCA_034717795.1 Caldifarciminota bacterium | reverse complement strand
GATAAGGATGATGCACGATGCAGGCATGCATGTTGAGGTAACCACGCTGCTTATACCTGGGGGCAACGACTCGGAGGCCGAGGTGGATGAGGTGATCTCCTTCATAGAAGGGCTTGACTCCAAGATTCCCCTGCATCTATCGCGCTACTTCCCGCACCACGGATACCCTGCACCGGCAACGCCTGTGGATACCATGCTCAGGGCATATGAACAGGCAAAAGCCCGCCTGCCCTACGTCTACCTGGGCAACGTGCTTCTTTCGGAAAGCCAGAACACCCTCTGCCCTGCCTGCGGAGCAACCCTTATAGAAAGGCTGGGATACCGAACCCAGATAACAGGCATCAAGGACAAGCGGTGCGCTTCATGCGGCCGCGAGGTTGATACAATCCTGTGAAGAACTGGCTGCGACGCGCAGACGTAATTCTCATCTTAATCCTTGTGATCCTGGGCGCAGGAAGCTGGCTTGCGATTCGCTTTCTCAAGGATCAAAATTCCCCAAGTGCTATAAAAATAGGAACTTCGGATGAAAAGTTCGAAATCGCTTTAAAAGATACCCTGCTTACGATACCCGGAGCGCTGGGAGAAACCGAAGTCCGAATCGAAGACGGAAGGGTCTGGGTCACAAAGCCAAGCTGCCCGCAAAAACTCTGCGCAAGGCAGGGAAAGATCTCAAGGCCAGGCGAAACGATTATCTGTCTGCCCAACCGGATCGTTATAAGCATCGAAGGCAAGAGCAAGGTCGATGCAGTCACCTATTAAGCCCTCGCCCTCCCCGCCCTCCTCACCCTCCTCGCCCTCCTCACCCTCCTCGCAAACGCCTCCAATAGACCCAGGCCGCAAAGAAAGTTCAGGTAAAACGAGGGGTGTTATGTCCGAAACAACGGGGCACAAGCCCCAAGTAATAGTAAAGATGCCCCGAAGGGGGACGGGTGTTACGGGGGGTGTTACGGGGAGTGTTACGGGGAGTGTTACGGGGGGTGTTACGGGTGTTACGGGTGGGCTGACCCCGAGGCAGCGGAATCTGGCGCTCCTGGCAGGGCTTTCGGTGGCCCTATACACGGTTGAGAACCTGATACCTTTGCCCATACCGTGGCTTCGCATCGGCGTGGGCAACATCGGGGTGCTTCTGGCTCTGTATATCCTCTCACCCTTAGACGGTTTCTTTGTGCTGCTCATAAAGGTGGTGATCGGTTCCCTTTTATCTGGCCGATTTTTGAGTCCATTCTTCCTGTTTGCTTTAGGCGCTGGCATCCCTTCCTACTGGATAATGGTCGGTGTAAAGAAGCTCTTCGGACGCTGGTTCGGGCCTGTGGGCGTAAGCGTTGCAGGAGCGGTCTCACACAACATCTTCCAGCTTGCAATCGCCTATCTCATTGTGGTTCAGAGTGTTACAGTTTTCTACCTTGCTCCGATCCTTGTGGTCCTGGGAACCGTGGCAGGCGCGTTGATCGGAGCCGCGGTTCGTTCTATACTCCCCTATCTTGAGATTGACAAAAACTCAGATGTAGCTAAGATACCGGATGGCTCCTAGGCTTTCCTTAAGAAAGAGACTCTGGGGTGCGTTGTGGGGAGCGCTTCTGGGTGTGATTCTGGGCACCGCATGCTCATCGGCCATCGAGCCGATCGTCAATGCCCCATGGCTTAAAGGGTTGCTTGTTAAAGGAATCGAGGTAGGACTCCCGGAGTTCACCACCTCCCTTGGCTTCTTTAACCTCACCTTCGGGTTCAGCTTTCGGTTTACCCTTCTTTCAGGTCTGTTCATGCTTGGGGTGGCGGCGCTTATGCTCTTCCTTCCATTCAGAGAAGACTGATCCTCACGCAACAATTGGTGGGGTGGATTCGTCTAAATTAACAAAAGACGTTTAACGTAAATTGAAGGAGAGTGATGCTGAGCTACAGCGAGTTACTCAATCCGACCCATGAGAGGGTGAAGCGGATACTACAGGCGGGCGAGAAACACTTCAAGAGATACGGATTCCGCAAATCCTCGATC
>JAYELY010000261.1:0-2037 GCA_034717795.1 Caldifarciminota bacterium | reverse complement strand
CAAGCTTGTATAATTCCGTGTGGCGAAGCCTTTTCAGTTTTTCACCGAGCAGGGGATAGTCTATTACTCGGGTTACAAGGCGGACAACCTTCGTTCGCTTCTGACCGGCCTGCGCGGGGTGCCTTCGTCCTCAATCTTCTACCATCTTTACCACTCTCTGATGCGCCGGCACTTCACCACCACCGACTACATGAACGACTTTGCTCAGTGGGTGTGGGGTGTTTTGTGGCAGAAGACGTTGGGCGAGAAGCTTGCCTCGTTCGATCCTTTAGAGTTTACTCGTCTGCGCGACGCCAGGGCTCGACTTATCGAGATCGTTGATGCTTACGTAGGCGAGACCGAGTATTTTTTGCGCGTGTCTGAGGAACAGGCCTTCTACTTCCTCTGCATTAAGAGTTTTGTCTATCCCTTAGGTGTTCAGGTTTCGACTTTATCTGAGCTCATGCAGGCGATGCAGATCATCTCACCACACAGCCTTTTCTATCACCTTATAGAATCGCGGCTTCGGCTGCGCGAGCCTTCGAACGATCTTTCAGACTGGCTTAAGACAGAGCTGGATATGCCCGATCTTGCCGCGACCATCAACGCCTTCTCTCCTTATGAGTACAATCTGGAAGAGTTAAGAAACAAGATAATGGCCGCGATCCAAGATGCCATCAAGTAATAACAAACATCATCTTGAGGATTACGCCCCGATTGTAACCGCGGGTGTAATCAACGAGATAGAGGAGCTGGCGCGCTTGCTTGGGCCGGCAAAGATCGTCAACGTCAACTCCACAAAAGAGGGGGGAGGGGTAGCCGAGATCTTGAGCTGGTTCATACCCATACTCGAGGATCTGGGGATGACGGTCGAATGGAAGGTTATTACCGGAGACACCGAGTTCTTCACCATTACGAAGAAGTTTCACAACGCGCTGCACGGCCAGCCCGAAGAATTCACCCAGGAGATGTTCGATTCCTATCTTGACAACGTTTCCCGCAACGCCCCCGAGATACCCGATGACGCCGATTTCGTGGTGATCCACGATCCTCAGCCGGTGGCCATGATTACCCAGTATCCGAATCGCTCAAACCGCTGGGCCTGGCGCTGCCACATAGATTTATCAGAGGCCGATCTCAGGGTCTGGGACTTCCTGCGTCCATTTGTGGAACGCTACGACGGCGCTGTTTTCCACCTGCCCCAGTACACCAAGAACCTGATGTCGCCGCAGTTCATTCTTCCGCCGGCTATAGATCCACTTGCACCCAAGAACGAGGAGCTTACCGATGATGAGATTACCTCCATCCTCTATCGTCTTGGTGTGCCTCGCGACAAGCGAATCATTCTGCAGGTTGCGCGGTTCGACAGGCTCAAGGATCCGTTCGGCGCCATCCGCGCCTTCAAGCTGGTCAGGAGCTGGTATGACTGCCGCTTGATATTAGCCGGCGGCTCGGCCACCGACGATCCTGAAAGCCAGGCTGTACTTGCCGAGATTCAAGACATGGCCGATGACGACCCGGACATCCACATCTTAGATCTTCCCCCGGATTCGCACCGTGAGATCAACGCGCTTCAGCGCGCCGCTGCGGTGGTGATTCAGAACTCAAAACGTGAAGGATTCGGTCTCACCGTTACCGAGGCGATGTGGAAAGCCAAGCCGGTGGTGGGAACCGATATCGGAGGTATCAGACATCAGATTATCCACGGCAACTCGGGCTTCCTTATCCACTCCGTAGAAGGACTTGCCTACCGAATCAGGCAGCTTTTCGGCAACGAGGATATAGCGAAGCGCTTCAGCCAGCAGGCAAGAGAGTACGTGCGCAACAACCTTCTTGTTCCGCATCACATCCGGCGCTGGCTCCTTGTCTTCCATTCCCTGCGCCAGACCAACGGGGATCTGATAACACTACCACCCCACGAAATCACAGAGTGATTTTGCGGGGACCCCAATTAAATGCTCCTTTTTAGCCTGGAAGGCTAAAAAGATCGCAGTTTGATAAAATGAAAGCCAACCTTAACGGTTGGCTTGTGATTCATTCCTCCGATCTTTTGTCCGT
>JAYELY010000260.1:0-2042 GCA_034717795.1 Caldifarciminota bacterium | reverse complement strand
TTCAATAACCCGGCGTGCAGCTTCGACAAGAAACCCTCCCGATCCTGTAGCAGGGTCAAAAATATAGCGGGGTTCGCGTCTGCCTTCCTCAAAGCGGAAAAAGGCCTCATCCGAGGTGAATCCGACTCTGTCCCAAATAAAACGAATAATCTCACGCGGAGTGTAGAAAAGGCCTTTTTGCTTCCTCTCAAAACGGTCTTCTACGTATCGCTCATAAACGGTTCCGAGCACGTCAGTATCAAGCTTACCCAGGTTGAACTCGCTGAACTCATAGAGAGCGTCTATGATGGCCTCTTCCGACGGTCTGAACCACTCATAGTTGCACCTGGCATGGTACAGCCAAGGATAGTGCTCGGCGGCCAGACGAAAGGCATTGTTGAGTACCTCCCTGATCTTACGGTTGAAGTTCTCATACCACCTGTCAAAGCCGCCGTCATAAAGGGACTGGTCTATAAGCCTTACGTCTTCCCATACCCTGGCCAGAAGTATTCGAGTCATGGCAAAGTAAGCCACGCGGGCGAGGTAAACGGCAAAAGCTTTAGATTCAGGTGTCCCCTCTCCCGCATGTATAAATTTCTTTAGGGTTCTATCATCAGGAAGTTGAAATTCTCTCCTAGCGTCCAACTGACAAGCGATCTCTTCTAACTCTGTAGCTATCTTTTTAGGTCGGGTTTTTTGAAGAGCTAAGAGTTCGGGCAGATGCGCCTTTTGGTCACGCGCATCATCTATGAGTCTTCCGGTTACACGATGAATAGTTCTGTCAAGCTGAACAATATCGAGGGTTTCACTGTCCGTCCAATTCTTGGCTTCACGTATAGCCTGAATCTTATCCTCTTGGGATGCCTCACGATATTTGAACCGTTCACAGAAATCAAGAAAGTGTTTTGTGTTTGGGAATTCCAGAACATCTAAAGGCCTATCCTTATGATCCTGGTAGTGTTTATATAGTGCTGCGAAGCTGAAGGAGTAATCAGGTATTGGAGTTTGCAAAGGTGGGTCGTAGACCTTCAACTCCCGCATATTGGTAAGCACTCCCCACTTAACCGAGTAGGCCCCAACGTAATCGGAGAGTTGTTTGAAGTGTCTGCCTAGTTCGCGTTCATCCGACCCCTTGACCTCGAATACAAACGGATGAAGCCGCCGATGGATAGGGAGGAAATCCGGTCTTTCGCCCACAACGTCAGTATCTTCCGGGATGAAGGCATCTACAGGAAATCCGAGAATCTCTTTGAGGAAATCGGCGAACATTGCCTTGATAAGCTTTTGCTCATCGGAATGTGTATTGTAAGCAAAGTAGGGCAGATATTTAGAATACCCCCCTTGCGAAAGCTGGCTGTAACGCCCGCCATAGCGGTTAAGTATCTCGATTATTTTTTGAATCAACGCGAGGTCTTCTTTGCTTGATTTATCCACAACGAACTATACCCTTGGGTAGAGAGATTGTCAAGCTTGTGCTACCCCGGTGAGACCTTTACACCGCAGTTGCTGTTAGGAAATATAGCACTAACCTGCAGGCGCGAGGCGTGGCTGCCGCAGGGCGCGCGGTTTCGTTAGCCGCAGACTGCATCTTCAGGACGTTTTGCCAACCTTAGTCTCTTAACTTAAGAGGCAACACCCTGGTTCGGTCGTTTTGCAGGCAAGGCTTTCTGCGCGACCGAGAACAGCCCACGGCGAAGCTGCCTTACAAAATAGGGTGGTCGGGTGGGGTTGGCACCGTGAGCGCAGTGAAGCAGGTGCGAAACCGGAGCGGTGAGGTGCAGCGGGCGGATATGGCTTGAGGAAAAACACCGACAACGGAGGGGCTTTTGACGAAAGGCAACCGATGGCGCGCGCCCTTCTTTTATTTTTGGCAGCTTGCCTGCCCTATCTCTTTTTGTGCCGACCTCCTTTGGTTTTTTGTTGACACGTTTAGATAAGGTGTACTATGCAACCAACTGCGTCTCATGTTGGCCTTCGTCCCGAACGGCGGGACTGTCGTCTAGTTTAGGTTGTCTGATTATAGACAATTTCTGATAGGGCGTCAAGTACCCGATTCCTCCGTG
>JAYELY010000259.1:0-2052 GCA_034717795.1 Caldifarciminota bacterium | reverse complement strand
GTTCCGAGGGGTTCTCCAAGGCCCAGCGGATAACCAAGACCGCTTTGATGCAGCCTTAAGGTTGTCCTACTGAAGCCCTAGGTTAGCAGATAGAAATTTATGAGGCTGCCCTCCGGCAGCCTCCTGTGAAGCGAGGTACGTCTTGCTTCTCAAGAAATATCTTGGAGCTTCAGGGCTTGACAATTCTTCCTGTTGCGGTATTCTTATAATAATCAAATCCTAGTTAGGAGGAAGCAATGCGTCGTGTTGGTGTAATAATGAGCATATTGCTCTTCGGGGGGATTCAAATCGGGCTGGCCCAGGCGAGTGGTGTGTTGATGCAGGACTATGTGGAAAGGGATACTACCCAGCCTGTCCCTTTATTCGCGGGCCCGGCAGAGCCAACCCATTACGTAGGGAAACTTGATCTCCCCATGATTCCCCAGGAGGAGGATACCTTTGCTACCTTTGCCTATACCTACGGCGATATAGTAACATTCTCATACGGTGACTCGAACGAATGCGAGATCATTGATAGTGAGGGCAATTCAGTTTGGTCAGGCGTTCTCATGAACGAAGAATATGCCCTTGTCAAGGACATACAGTGGGGAGTATATGAGGTTCTGGGCAGCAAAGAGTTCTCTGTTCTCAGCGGTGATCCCTTTGAGAAGGGATTAGGCACCTGGTATGCGGTGGATCAGAATAGTCGCCCGCTCAGTACGAAGTTGTTGTCCGTAGGTCCGATGACGACTGGGAGCCCAGCTTATGAAGCGATCCTGGTTGTTTTTGCCTATCACAATAATACCCATGTGGTTGTCCGGAATATGGAAAACCAGGTGGTTATCTGGGAGGGTGATCTGGACAGTGCCGAGTACTACTTGCGTAAGGGGGGAGATGTTCCTCCCATAGTTTACTCAGTAGAGGCCACACGTCCTGTATCAACTATGACCGCCTGCGGCGTTAACGGGATGTACGTACCTGCGTTCAACGGAACTTTCACTGGCCGGGACTTCATGACCTACCAACATAAGTGGAGCACTGCCCCCCAGGACATTCAATTCGTTCCCTGGGAAGACGAAACACGGGTAACGGTTACTGATCTTAATGATCCTGCCGATCCAATTCGAACGGTATTCTGTGAGAAAAGAGGGGAAATTAAGGGATTTGCAGTTCCATTACCTACGGGGGGCAGGCCGCTTTACATCCACGCAGACAAGGATATCTCTGTTTCCCAGACCGAATGGGCTAGCTTCGGCACAAACTACGTTTCTTTTTACATGGTTCGAGGGATTGACCGCGACGGTTTAGGGATTGGAAAGGAGTTCTATATCCCGCTTCAGGCCTCCGTTTCATGGGCTGCTATTGGGCTCATTTACTCCCGGCTTCACGTTATCGCATTCTCCGACAGTACCGATGTAAAGGTAACAAGAATCCCAAAGTTTGGAGGGAACGAGACGACCATCTACGAGGGAACCCTTGACAGGGGCGAGTTCTACCGTTACTCCTGTCCGCTGGACGATGCCAATGCAGTTGCAATCTACCATGTGACTACTTCTAAAGGGGTGGCGACTATGGGAAGCTGCCTTGATCGTCAAGGGTCAGACTTCTTGCCCTTGTGGTTTGCGATTCACCCTGCTGTTGCCGCCTACCCGAATCAGTTTAAGGAGACCGAGTGTCTGGTTTCCACAAGCCAAAGTAATGCCGGTGCCTACGAGGTCTACGTTGAGAACAACGGCAACATATGGGACGTTATCAACATCTTCACCGAGAACAGCAAGGATCCTGATTTTGTAACCTCCCTTTCCGACGAGCTGGGCCGCACCCTGCCCGACGTTGACGGCGACGGAAACCCAGACACCGATACCTTGCCCAGGAAAGGGAAAATCCTGGTTCTAGCCGACGTTACCCCCGGAGAGATGCTGCCCTTTGGAACCACGGATACCTGCTTCTTCAGTATCGTATCCATGCGTGACACCACCAAACTGGACACTGCGTTCCTGGTGACTCGTATCCGCGAGGTTAAGATCATGACCGATCCGGACACGTTTGTCACCGAGTACCCTCGCAATACGA
>JAYELY010000258.1:0-2061 GCA_034717795.1 Caldifarciminota bacterium | reverse complement strand
TCGCTGGGGTCGGTTACTACTTTCTTATATGGAGGTAGGGGCGACGCATGCGTCGCCCCTACGACTTATATGGAGTAAGGGCCGGGTATAACTCTCCAGCCCCAGACGTATTCGAGAACCGTCCAGCCCAAGAGAAGCCCGGCTACTGCGCAGGCCATCTTGGGGGTAGTCTTTTTGGCACGCGCCATCAAGATAAACGAGATTATCGCTCCCACTCCCGCGATCGCAGCCGAGGGGTAGGTGGTCCAATGGGTGGGGGAGAGGTGCTCGAACTGGTAGATCATCCACATGTGCAAACCCCAGATTCCTGCAAAGTGCCCGAAGGCAAACGCAAACCGGTCAGCCAGTTGTCTGCGCATGATAAGGAAGACGAGAAAGAATCCTGCGAGCAGCAGGACGGGCAAGAAATGGTGATGAGCAATCTCCGCCCAGCCGATGGCTTCAAGATACTCCCCGACAAATCCCCAGAGAAACAGGCCGGAAAGGATCCCCCACATGTTTGAGGCGAATTCTTTTTTTCCTCTGACCTCTGCCATGATAAACGAGAATATCGCCGCTCCTGCCAGCAGGATGCCTGCGGCGGTATAAGCCTCCTCGTTCCACCGTGACGTGAACACCAGCAGCATGTAGGTTGCGCCGAACGCGGCAAGCGTAGCGAGGAAGGTTGCAAGACCAACCCTTTTCATTTATTTCTCCTTGATTTATTTGCCCAGAATTTCTTCGTCGAGGAAGTAACCTTTGGGGTTGATTGGCCTACCGGCAACCCTTACTTCGTAGTGCAGATGCGGGCCGGTGGAGCGTCCGGTATTACCCATAGCACCTATTGCTTCTCCACGCAGCACGCTTTGCCCTTCCTTGACGTAGAATTCGGAAAGATGTCCGTACAGGGTCTCAATCTCATTCCCGTGATCTATCTTTACGGTAAGACCGTACCCTGACAGGTGGCCGGTGAAGGAGACTACACCGTCGGCGCTGGCCAGGATTGGAGTCCCCGGCTCGTTGGCTATGTCAACTCCGGTGTGCATCTTGATGCAGTGGAGGAAGGGATCTATTCTGTAACCGAAACCGCTGGTCAGATGCCCTTCAGTAGGTGTAATTGAAGGGGTATGGTCAAGCATGTATTCGTCTTTGGTGAGCTTTTTTTCGATCTCGACAAAGCTTTCATGCTGGTAGAGCGCCTTGCGAAGAAGCGCATCTATGGATTGCTTGATCTCTGCAACTCCATGGTAATGTGAACTACCCATCTCTCGCAGTTCGATCATCTCCGGAGTTTCTACTGCAGGACCACCGACGCCCAGCTGGCGGGCATCTTCGGGCCATATCTCCATATTTTTATACATGCGGAGCTGGATATCGTGCTGTTCCATAAGCGCCAGCAACTTTCCAATGGAATCCGCATCCTCTTCAAGTTCCGTATACTTTCCCAGCAGCTCTTGATTCCTTTGTTCCAGTCGGCTTAGCTTACAGGAAGCAATTCTATTCCCTGCGTAGTAGACCATTGACTTGCCGCTTTCACCGACGAAGAATACCATAATCAGTGAGGCAATTAGAAGTATCCACTTGGGGGCGACGAGACGGATCGTTTTCAATCCGATTCCAAGATCAACAAGCATCGTGACTCTCTGTTTCAGGAAGGTCATAACACGCTTGAGCATGGGTAATTATACCTGCGATAAGTTAACGTGTCAATAAGATACGTTGAAACAAGGTGTCATCCCGGCCATAGGAAGTTGATGGCCGCGCCAACGACAAGCACCACGGCGAGCATGATGCTTATCCCTTTAAGGCAAGACCGGCCAGCGTCAGGCCGACCGGTCATCTCATTCTTAGTGGAGGCTCGCACGATCCGGGTTCCTCAGAAGCTTACCTCGACGCCTGCGTACAGGATTCTGCCGTACATGGGTGCGTACATGAAGGCCGCATCGTCGGAGTGTTTCTCAGGCTGGACGTAGTCGGTGAGGTTCTTTCCGCCTGCGTAAAGGTTGAGTCTGTTGTTGAATAGTCCCCTTGCCAGGCGTGCGTTAAAGAGTACGTGAGGTTCTGTTTTCTTTATCTGAGTCG
>JAYELY010000257.1:0-10531 GCA_034717795.1 Caldifarciminota bacterium | reverse complement strand
AGTGCTATGAGATTGCCGCGTCGCTCGTGTCAAAACACTCGCTCCTCGCAATGACGGAGACGCCTGCGGCGTCCATCCCCGCCCCCTTTGTCCCCCTCCACCAGGGAGGGGGAACTGACATCCCACTCATCTGCTACGCGGCTGAGCGGAAACCCTCAAGGCAGCCTCCGGCCGTTCTGCGATCTTTTTGCCGAAGGCAAAAAGATCATATCGAGTGTGGATATTTCAGGCGAGATGCGCTTCCTAACCCCAGATCGGTCAATATCTGCGCGACTTAGGGTTATCCACAAGTTATCAACATGTAATCCACAAGGGCAAGAACAATAACTATACATAAATAGTAGGCGCGTTTGTAGCCTAGTTAAAGTGTAGATTTTAGCTCGCAACCCGCTCTAATACAGAGGGTTAAGGTGTTACGGGCAATTAACCCCTAACCTGCTTGACAAGCGCGCTCAATCCGCCTAAACTACTGTGAAGGAGGACGAAGAATGAACAAAGTCGGTCCTGCAAAGATTCGTAAAAGAGACGGTCGAGTTGTTGATTTCGACATAGAAAAGATAACCAACGCCATCTTCAAGGCGGCACAGGCAGTTGGCGGCGAGAACCGGGAGCTGGCCGAGACCCTGGCCCAGAGGGTGGTTGACGAACTTATAAAGCGCCACGTGGATACTGGCATCCCCTCTGTGGAGGAGGTGCAGGATATTGTCGAGACGGTATTGATACGCTCCGGTCACGCCAAAACCGCCAAGGCCTACATCCTTTACCGTCGCAAGCGCGCCGAGCTGCGCGAGGCCAAAGAGTTTTTCGTAGGCATCCAGGACGACCTCAAGCTCTCGCTGAACGCATTGAAGGTTCTTGAGCGCCGTTACCTTTTAAAGAACGAGGAGGGTGAGGTTCGCGAAACGCCCGCCCAGTTATTCAAGCGGGTGGCCGCGGCAATCGCCTCGCCCGACGAACGCTACGGCGGCGACGTGGCACGCACCGAAGAGAGCTTCTACAACCTCATGACCTCCTTCGAGTTCATGCCCAACTCGCCCACCCTCATGAACGCGGGCACCGAGTTGGGTCAGCTCGCCGCATGTTTCGTTTTGCCGGTCGAAGACGAGATGGACAGGATATTCGAGTCGGTAAAGCACGCGGCGATCATCCACAAAACCGGCGGTGGCACAGGGTTCAGCTTCTCACGGCTGCGACCCAAGAACGACATGGTGCGTTCCACCGGAGGTATAGCTTCAGGACCGGTTTCGTTCATGCGGGTCTTTGACGTGGCCACCGAGGTCATCAAGCAGGGCGGCAGACGCCGGGGCGCAAACATGGGCATACTCAGGGTTGATCATCCCGACATCCTCGAGTTTGTCACCTGCAAGGAATCGGAAGGCGTGCTTGCCAACTTCAACATCTCGGTAGGGGTAACAGAGGAGTTCATGCACGCGGTTGAGGCGGACGAAAACTACAGCCTAAGAAACCCGCGCACCGGCAAGGAGGCAGGCAGGCTGCGCGCCAAGGACATTTTTAACCTCATGGTCACCATGGCCTGGCGCACCGGCGATCCGGGCATCATCTTCCTTGACCGCATCAATCAAGACAACCCAACGCCGGAGCTTGGCTCCATTGAAGCCACAAACCCATGCGGCGAGCAGCCGCTCCTGCCATACGAGGCGTGCAACTTGGGTTCGTTAAACCTTTCAAAGATGGTGACCAATCACTCGGTGGATTACGAACACCTGCGTAAAACCGTCCATACCACAATTCGCTTCCTTGACAACGTAATAGACGCCAGCCGCTATCCTCTGTCTGAGATAGACGAGATGGTGAAGCGCAACCGGAAGATCGGGCTCGGGGTGATGGGCTGGGCCGACATGCTCTTCTCACTGGGCATCCCATACGACTCCGATGAGGCGCTTGAGCTCGGCGCAAAGGTAATGGAGTTCATACAAAAAGAGGCTGTGGCCGCATCACGTGAACTTGCCAGAACGCGCGGCGCATTTCCCAGCTTCCCCAACTCTACCTTCGCCAAGCGTGGCGAGGAACCGCGCCGAAACGCAACACTTACCACCATCGCACCAACAGGTACCATCTCCATCATCGCTGGCTGCTCATCAGGAATCGAGCCTATTTTCGCCATTAGCTTCATCCGCAACGTGATGGACAACACAGAGCTCCTGGAGGTCAATCCTGTCTTTGAGAGGCTGGCCAAAGAGATGGGTTTCTACAACGAAGGTTTAATGAAGGAGATAGCGCGGCACGGCACGATTGCTCATATCCGTAAGATTCCGGACTCGGTCAAACGCATCTTCGTTACCGCCCACGACATCAATCCCTCATGGCACGTGAAGATGCAGGCCGCGTTTCAGAAATACACCGACAACGCGGTTTCAAAGACCGTGAACCTGCCAAACCACGCAACGCCAATGGACGTGGCCGACGTTTACATGCTGGCATACAAACTGGGCTGCAAGGGAGTCACCGTTTACCGCGACGGCTCCAAGTCCGCGCAGGTATTAAACATAGGGACGGTGAGCCATGAGCAGCGGCCGGCTGCAAACAGAGCCGCGCAGGCGCTTTCCGAATACAGCTTCGCAGACCGGATGATCACAGTAGGCTCGGAGTTCGCAGGCGACTGCAACAGGTGCAACTCCTGACACGCTAAGTTAAAGATAGCTTGACACTTAAAGGGCCGACCGCAAGGTCGGCCCTTTGCTTTTGGCGCCACGTTTCGGGCGAAATTTGCCGCGAACTCGTCAGGCTTGAGCGCCACTCGTCGCAATTAAGTGGGTCAAAAGCTGGTCAAAAGGTGGTCAGAAGCTGGACAAATGTTGGACATTTTCGGGGATTGGATGCCGAACATGCTGGACAAAAGCTAGCCAAAAGGTGGACATAGTTTCGGGGTCCCCGGTCGGATGCGAAGCAGACGTCTGGGGTGAAAAAAAGCTGGACAATTTGGGGCTTTTTTGGGGGGGATCGGGTGTTTTTCGGTTTTCAGGAAAGTTCACAGGGGCCGACCGCAAGGTCGGCCATTTAGACTTGACATAGGGTGTAAAAAAGAGTATAGTTGAGGGAAATAGAAGGTTGGTATGAATAAAGGTAGTACTCCACCTAAAAGAACAATCTCTACTAATGGGTGGCTTATTGAACCTCAGCTTTGGTCAATGGAGTCACCAGAGAAGACAACTTTCGAGATAGATGGCATAGTGTATTCAGTTGAAGAAAACGGGAAACGCATTAAAGCAAAAGCTGAACAATCCACATTGACTAAAGAAGAATTCAAGGAAAAGATACAGAGAATTGCGGAGAAGTTTATTGATGCATATTCTTTGTCTTGCCCAAAATATTTTCATCTAGGCCCCAAACCCAAGGGCAAATCGTTGAGTAAGGTTGATCCTGTAATAAGAGAGCAAGAAGAAGGAAAACCTGCTCATATTACACTTAACATCCATGATGGTGTTAGGGTAGGAGCTAGTGTGAGATTCCTGAGTTACGATAAAGACGGTAAGCTAAAAAGCGACAGCTATCAAACCGAATTTGATCAAAACGTTGAAGTGATCCACCTTTCAATGCAAGATGAAACATTGAATCGGCTTACTCGATACTTTCATTTAGCCTTGAGGGATATAGAAAGCCTCGAATTTACGGGTAATCTTCACAAAATTCTGAAAGCTCTAGAAAATGCCTTCAAAAAGAAAAGGTCAGAAGTAGCAAAGGAGTTAGGGGTTGATAAAGAGGATTTAAACAGGATAGGAAAACTTACAAGTGCTGATAAGTATGACCAAAGGCATCCACCTAAGCCTGGGGAGCAAGTTGTACAAATATCAGCAAGCGAAGTCGACGAATGCATTAAACGAGCAAGAAAAGTTATTCTTGCTTACGTTCAGTATTATAAACGTCAAAACTCTTAAAAACTAGGAGGAGACATGAATCTTCAGTGGATTAAATGTGGCTTCCCGAACAAACCCGAATATTGGTGTCAGTTACTCTTCTTCAACATAGACCATGAGAATTTGGACAACTTTGAAGGTGTTTACGTAATCTGGCACGGAGGAGAGGAACCGATAAGACAGCGGATAGTTCGTGTAGGACAAGGAAAAATTAGAGAACGACTTAAGGAACATAAAGAAGATGAGGAAATACTGGCCTTCAAACCCAAAGGGTTATATGTAACATGGGCGGCAGTTGATGGTCGTTCTCGTGATGGAGTGGAAAGGTATCTCGGAGACACGCTTAATCCTAAAACCCCTAAAAAAGATAAGCGTTTTCCCGATGCTACTCCAATCAGGGTTAACCTTCCGTGGTAAATGAATAGTGAAGTCCGCCCATTACGGTCGGCCTTCGTAATGTCATTCCGAGTCGTAGGGGCCGCCCGAAAGGTCGGCCTATAAACAGTCATCCTGAGGAGCAGCGACCTTAGGGAGATGCGACGTGAGGATCTCATACCAGATAATTGAAATATTTGTCAAGGCAGCCGAAAGTCATCTGATGAGTGCTTTGAGATTGTCACGGCTTGCTACGCAATCCTCACAATGACAAAAGGAACCCGTGAATTATTACGTCTACATCATGACCAACAAGTACAACACCGTTCTTTATACCGGGGTAACCCGCGACCTAGTCCGTAGGGTTTACGAACACAGGCAAAAGCTTGCCGATGGATTTACCAAAAGATACAACCTAACCAAGCTCGTTTATTACGAAGTGCTTACCGATCCGCAAAGCGCCATTGCCAGGGAAAAACAGATTAAGGCCAAACGCAGGAAAAAGAAGATAGAATTGATTGAGAGAGTGAATCCGGGGTGGCGTGATTTGTGGGATGAGATAACTTCTTCCTAGTCGTTCTGAGGAGTAACGCCCGCAGGGCGTTAGGACGTGAGACCGAAGGGTGAACGCAGGGAACAATCTCATAGCACTGACCTGAAGACAAAGGGCTGTGCCAAGTGTTATTGCTTTCTGGTATGGGATTGTCACGGGTTGCTTTGCAACCCTCACAATGACAGGATAGTAAAGGCCAGCTGTACGGCTGGCCTTTTATCATTAAATCTGATCCCCCCTGTGTCCCCCTTACGCGAAGCGGCGATTTCGCCAATAAGGGGGACTGCTTTGCCCCCCTTCTGAAGGGGGGGTGCCCGCAGGGCGGGGGGATTTAATGCTCCTTTTTGCTAACGCAAAAAGATCGCAGAGGGCTTCGCCTCAATCACCCCTCCCTTGACGGTAGTGGGCAGGGGGATGCTGAAGGGCAGGTGTTGACTAATATCCGATACGTTGTTATCATTACGGAATGGGTAAGGCACACTTGGTTTCAGGGCTTACGGGGCGTTATCCGAAGCGACTTGAGATGTTAACCGTAAGATTAAGGAACTGCTGAAGTTATGAACGCGGTAGTGGCGCTGGTCGGGCGGCCCAACGTGGGCAAGTCCACGCTCTTCAACAGGCTCGTCGGTCGCAGGGAGGCGATTACCTTGAAAACCCCTGGGATAACAAGGGACAGGCTTTACGGCACAGTGCACTGGCTTTCCAAGAGCTTCACCCTGATAGACACCGGCGGGTTTATTCCCGCGCCTGAGTTGCCGCTTCAGGAGCAGATGCGCCGCCAGGTCCAGCTGGCTATCAAAGAAGCCGAGCTTGTCCTTTTGGCGGTGGACGGCAAGGAGGGGTTGCACCCATCGGACGAGATGCTGGCCGAAACCTTAAGAAAACAGGAAAAGCCATACATCGTGGTTGTGAACAAATCGGACGTGCGCACCGCCGAGTGGGAACACCATAGCTTTCACGCGCTGGGCGGGGCTGAGCTTTTCCTCGTATCCGCGGAGCACGGTGTAGGGTTCGGGGAGCTTCTGGATGCGATATGCGAGAGGCTGACCTTTGAGGAAGAGACTGAACCCAAGCCTGAGGTGAAGCTTCTGATAGCCGGACGTCCGAATTCAGGCAAGTCTACCTTGCTCAACTCCCTTGTTGGCGAAGAGCGCGCGGTTGTGGACTCAGCGCCCGGAACTACCCGCGACTCGGTGGATACCTATCTTGAGGTGAAAGGCCGCATCTGGCGGATTGTTGATACGGCAGGGCTGAGGCGAAGGACAAGGATAAAGGAGGAGGTGGACTACTACGCCTCGACCAGGTTAAGGAGGGCGCTCTCGCGTGCGGATATCGTTTTGCTCCTGATAGATCTTACCGAAGGGGTCACGAGACAGGATAAGAGGCTGGCCGCCGAGGTCATTGACAGGCGCAAGGGTTTGATCTTTGTTTTGAATAAAACGGATCTCTTTGATTCCCAGGCGTTGCGCAACAAACTGGATGAGACATCCTACCAGCTTCGCGGGATGGAGCCATTCTTCAGGGTGCTTGTCTCAGGCAAGGAAAAGGAAGGGTTGAATGAGCTGGTCGGGGCGGTTACCACGCTCATGGAGAAACGCAGCCAGCGCATCTCAAAGGAGCTTTTAGGAGAGTTCGCCCAGCAGGTCACCGGCGAGCGCTCACCCGGGCGAAGGATAAAGATATACCGATTGATACAGAAGGAAGGCGCGCCGCCTTTGTTTCTCGTGGAGACAAACAATCCGGATGAGATCGAAGAGACCTATATGCGATTCTTAACCAACCGGCTTCGCGATACGTTCGACTTGAGAGGCACCAACCTGAAGCTTGAACCGACGCAGAGGAAGAAGAAATGATCTCGCCTTTGTGGGACACGGTGATATTGGCGTTGTTCGGATTTCTATCCGGTTCGATCCCATTCGGTTATCTTATAGCCTCAGCAAAGGGTGTGGACCTCCGCAAGACGGGCTCGGGCAACATAGGCGCGACCAACGCGATAAGGGTGCTGGGAATTGGCTGGGGTGCAGGGGTAGGGGTTCTGGACGCGATCAAGGGAGCGGTGCCCGCTTACCTTGCGCTTCAATTCTCGCCTCTGCCTGGTATAGTTGGTGCGGCCGCTGTTTTAGGCCACATCTTCTCGCCCTGGCTGCGGTTCAAGGGTGGCAAGGGTGTTGCGACCACCTTTGCCGTGTTCCTTGTTCTGGCCCCCTTCCCCGCACTTGCCGCACTCGGCATATGGATACTGCTTCTCATCACCGCAGGCTACGTGTCGATCGCTTCGATATTCTCGATTGCGGCGCTGCCCGCCCTTATATTTCTGTGGGGAAGATTCAATCCTGAGATATCGGTGATCGCCGCTGCAGCAGGCTGCGCCCTTCTGGTGGCGTGGGCGCACCGGGGAAATCTACTGCGTCTTGCCGCAGGCAAGGAACCGAGATCGGATTTGTGGAAAAGGCTGTGGAAAAGATGAGGGTAAGTTTCCTTGGTGCAGGCGCGTGGGGCTCGACCATGGGGATCATGCTCTCGCGTGAGGGTCACGATGTAAGGCTGTGGGAGATCGATTCCGCCAGGGTAGAGAAACTCAGATATACCCGCAGGCTTCCAGGTGTACTGCCCGGGGCAAGGATACCCAGCCAACTGCACTACACCTCGGATATGGAAGAGGCGCTGGCTGGAGCCGATCTTCTGGTCCTTGCGGTGCCCTGCCAGGCGCTGAAGGCCACCCTGAGGAGGCTGCCCAGAGGATATGAACCGCCGGGGATGGTGGTGAGTCTCATAAAGGGACTGGAGCGCCGGACAGGCTTTCGCCCCAGCCAGTCCTGGGCCGGGTTTTTCCCTCGCCGTCCGGCGACCGTGCTTTCCGGTCCATCCATCGCCATCGAGGTGCTTCACGGTCATCCCACCGCGCTTGTGGCGGCAGGGGAGGATAAGGAAGCGGTGAAGAGGGTTCAGCGGACATTCTCGTTTGACAACCTGCGGGTCTACCGATCGGACGATGCAGTTGGCGTGGAGCTTGGCGGAGCCTTGAAGAACGTTGTCGCCGTAGCCTGCGGTATCGCCGAAGGGCTTGGTGCAGGGACCAACACCCGTGCGGCGCTTCTTTCGCGAGGGTTGGCTGAGATTATGAGATTGGGCGAGAAGCTGGGAGCGAATGCGCGGACGTTTTCAGGGCTTGCAGGCTGGGGCGATCTTGTTACCACCGTTTGGAACCCTGCCTCGCGCAATCATAGAGTGGGACTGGGACTCGCAAGAGGCAAGAACCTGGAGGCGATCCTTGCCGAAATCGGGATGGTTGCCGAGGGGGTTGAAACCTGCCGGATTGCCCATAAACTGGGCAGGATGCACGAAGTCCAGATGCCCATAACCGAGGCTACCTACCGGGTGCTGTTCAGGGGCGCGCATCCGCGCAAGGAAATCGCACGACTCCTTGCCCGACCGCTTAAGGAGGAGGTATGGTAACGCAGCGATTCTACACGATCACGCAGGCGGCACGGCTTACAAAGATCAAGCCGCACGTTCTGCGATACTGGGAGAAGGAGTTTAGCTGGCTTCGGCCCCGCAAGAACTCGGCAGGACGCCGCATCTACTCGGAGCACGACATCGAACTCGTAAGGCTGATTGAGAGGCTCCTGCACAAGGAAGGCTACTCTATAGCTGGCGCGCGCAGGCGGGTAGGGAAGCTTCTTGCGCTTTCCAACCAGCTTCAACTGCCGCTCTCCGAGGTTCAAACCAATCCATTGGAAAGGTTCAAGCAGGAACTTGAAGAGATTCTCAAGATGCTGGAGCGCAAGTGACGCCTGCGGAGACCTCGTGGGGACCTCTGCTGCCCTGGGTTGTAGACGGCGTCGCAGCGCTCTTGATCCTCGGCTCGGCTGTCTCAGGTCTCCTCAAAGGGGCGATACGCATCCTCGGGGCGATTGCAGGCGTGGTGGCCGCCATAATCCTGGGCTGGCGCTTCACACCCGCGCTTGCCGAACTCCTGATCCCCAAAATAGGCTCGGTTTTCTTCGGCAAGCTCCTGGCTTTCCTTGCAATCTTCATCGCGGTCATGATTGTTGCCGCGATCGTTGTCTTCCTTTTGAACAAGCTCTTTGACGCCATCCTTCTGGGATGGGCCAACAAGCTTGTGGGTTTCGTGTTGGGACTCGTTATCGGGACGTTCGTAGTTTGCGTGCTCATCTGGGTCTCGCTTCAGCTGTACCCTGAGCTTGCCGATCTCTATACCCATACCCGGCTGGTCAGGCTGTTGGCCGCTGTGCTCTTTGTGTTCGCCCCGGGCGCAAGGGGCTCCCCTGTTCCTACACCTGCCTGATCCCTGCTTCGATTATCTCTATCTCGGTAGTCTGCCCCACAAAGGTCTCTATGCTGTCAGTAACTTGTTCGGTATCAACCGGTGCAAAGGTAGTCTGCGCTCCGCTCGACGGCGTAACCGTTATTGTATCAGAGTCAAAAACCTCTGCACTAAATCCCCTATGATAAGTTGCCGTAACACACCCCGCTTTCTTAGTTTACCATTCTTCCTCTGGTTGTTCCAAAAAGGCCTCTAAGTCCTTAACCACAGATTCAAAGTCGGACTTAGCGGCATTGAACCATTCGACGTTATCAATCTCAATAGGATCAATAGAAAGAGAGGTGGTAAAACCAATTTGATCAAACGTAATCCTCACTTTACCATCTTTAGCCTCCAAGGTTATAGTAAACCGGAGATAAGGTGTTGCTCCTATTTTCTCGCCAAGCACAGTAGCTCCAAGACTCATTAACTTCGCGTTCCTTATGAGAAGTGGATCAGTTGCTATCGTGTATCCCTTACCTATAATTGTTCCGGCTTCCTTGTCTTGGTATTGAATGACTTCTTTTGACTCTTTGAAAGCCTTAGCCATCCATTTCATGCAACTAACATACAATTCGTCTTGAGATTTACCTTCAATCTCTATCACGTCTTGTATGATTCGTTGCTCTGGGGGAAGCTTAATAGGAGCTGTAGTTGCACAAGCCGACATTGCAAAAACCACCCCGATAGCTCCCGCTATACCTATTAAGGGAGCTATACAGTAGGCTATCCATCGTTTCATGTCATCCTCCTAGCCCTTTCGGGTGGGTTGAGTTTGTTTTGCGCTTTGCTTTTGTTACATTGAACTCTTCCGCAGTCTCTACGGTAGATTTCCAATCTTCAGTATTCATTTTCTTCTCCTTTCTTCACTACTTTTCAATTTCGATAGGTTCAAAAGTATGTTTAGAAACATCGCAACAACGATTGCCAAGCGCGTTTCTAACACAATCACCCCAAGTGAAGGTATAGCTAATGCCTTGGCTCCAGAAACGCCACGTCACTGAATGATAATCTCCTGAATCATACCTTTCGACTTCTTCTGGATCGCCGTATTTCTCTCGTATTTCATCCATCCACGCCCGACAAGGTGGCTGAGGTGGATTAGCAGCACTCCAGCCCAAATACACCACAGCAATGACAATTGCTACCCCCAAAGCTATCCAAGTGTATGCTGGGATTTCTTCCGAACTTGAACTTGCAGATTGCAACGCCCCTGTGCTTGCAAAGCAAGAGGTAGCTATTGCAATAACTACCAAGATGGTTAGAATTTTCTTCATGTGTAAGTTGCAGTGAATTGCGTCTCAGGTATAGTTAAGAATAAGGAGGATAGAAGTATGACTTTACCTGAGAAAGAAGCCATGATCAAGCAACGAGAGCCGTTAATGGTTGAGATGGAGAATG
>JAYELY010000256.1:0-2079 GCA_034717795.1 Caldifarciminota bacterium | reverse complement strand
TGGTGGGGCTTGCAACACCTCAACCAACGCTTCCTTGAGGGCGGTTCTTGCAAAGTAGGTATCCCATTGAGAATTAAGGGTTCCTTTAGTCAGATTTTCCTTTGTAAGAAGTGCTAAAACTTCCATGGCTTCTGAATAACTTTCGGTAATCTTGACTCTTCGGAAGAGCTTGTTTTCCAATGAAACAGGAGCATTTGATCGGTAGATATGATAGTCGTCGCCATTAGTTAGGACACACCATTCTACCCCTGCGTTGTTAGCGTAATTAACGGTTTGTTTTATCCACTTAACGTCATCTAGTGAATGTTTCAGGGCTTTGGCTTCAATAAAAAGACAAGGTTCTTTATCCAGCAATAGTGCGTAATCAACAGGATTATATCGCTGACTAAGTTTGAATTCTCTTGCTACTTCATCTATGTTAGTAGTGTTCCACCCAAGAGCAGCCAGTAGAGGTTCGATCAATGTGGCTTTTGTGTTTGCTTCGCCAATAGGTTGGTCACGTTTCTTCAATCTGATTATCTTTTCACGTAGATCATTAAACGTTTGAGCAAGAGAATCCATCATAAGCCTCCTGGCCTTTTACCAATAATATTCGTTTGATGTAAGATGTCAAGTGGGTAGTGCGAACCTCAACTTACCCCCTTGAGCACCCTGTGTGCTCATAGGGTATCAGGTTCGCCAAGTACGAAGTTCGTAGGGGCCGACCTTCAGGTCGGCCCGCCTAATCTCGCGATGACGGATGAGATGCCGACCCCGTACGATTCGCTGTCAGCCGTCAGCTGTGAGCTGTCATTTGTCCATCTTTTGTCCAACTTTTGACCATCTTTTGGGTAGCTTTTGACCAGCTTCTGACCAGCTTTTTTTACCCCATTTTTGGCTGGCATTCCGTAAAGGAAAGCGCCCTTGCGGGCGCTTTTTTCAAAAAGGAGGGAGGGAAAAGTGGAGGCGGCGGGAATCGAACCCGCGTCCGAGATGGTCAACGGTTGAGGACTACATGGTTAGTCACAGTTTAAAGTCTCGTTCCTTCGCTGCCCTGTGACCGGCCACTGGGGAACCAGCCATCTGAAAATCCACCTTCAGCCGATGGCATTCTGAAAGGCTTCACCCGTCCTGAATATCCGCCGGAACTACGCCGAACAGGTAAAACGCAGAACCGACGCGGTCGCTAATTAAGCGGCCAGTGCGTAGCTGTAATCAGCAGTTGTTTGTCCCCTCGAATGATTTACGAGATTACGAGGGTTCCTCGCCATGCCCTCTTCCGCATCTACACCCCGTCGAAGCCGTTCGCCCCCTTGTTCACCCCAAAAGAATACTTCGTCTTCTTTTGGGGACCCCGATAGGACACCCCACGAATCTGCTTCGCAGCTTCGCAGGAACCCCAGAGGGGGCCCCGGAAATGGGATGGATGCGTCAGATAACACGATCCACACTTTCCATAGAGCTATGTTTATTATAGCGACGATAGAAGCGTAGTCAAGTCCTATTTTAAACAAAATTCCCTAATCCGCTGATTATAACCCGATCATCGTCCCGCCCTGCTCGCGAATGACCTCGCTTTCGCCCTGCTTCAGCCGGGTCTTGGAGATCAAACGCCCTTCTGTCTCTCTTGGCTTTATGTATCGATTGAGCAGGACGTTTACGTCCGCTTTTTCATCCATTCTGTGCGATTCCGAGGTAAAAACCACACGTTTTCTACTCGTTTTGATTGAGTAATAGGGCAGCCCGCGCATGGCCAGATCGTAGGTGATTGTGCATGACGGCAATGTCAATCTTCCAGAGTGGGGGAGAGGGGTGGTTGCCTCATCCTTGAGGATAGAACCGATCTCACCGATCTCAAACCGATTCTTCAGCGAATCAAGCCCGGAAAGGTCGCCTGCCTTATCTGAAAGGCACATGACCCAGTCTATCCTGCGGATGCCGCGTGAATCGAGGAAATCAGATACCGTCGGCTCTGCCCTTGATCCTGGATTGAGAAGGATTGTGCGGCCGTTTGAGCGAAGCAACGCCACGTTGCCGTGGTATGTGTCCAGAAGCGTCAATCGCGGTTTTCTTGACCTCATCGCCCAGGGCCAGATCGCA
>JAYELY010000255.1:7674-10598 GCA_034717795.1 Caldifarciminota bacterium | reverse complement strand
CTCAACCGCATCTTCCCTCATGGGATGCACCGAGGTGATGCTTAGTATGTCATCCTCAAAGTCTCCGGTAAAGGCAAAGGCGTTACCCTCGTAACCTATGAGATACTCTACATTGGCGATTCTCTCTTTAAAAATCTGGTAGGCTCGATTTATGGTTTCCTCATCCGGAGCCTTTGCCCATTCCTCCGCAGGCGGCCTGGTAGGAATGGAGACATAACTTACCGCAGGATTCAATCGAGCTATGAACTCCGCGGTTTCTTCAAGACGCTTGGCGCCGTCGTTGAATCCTTTCACCAGCATTGTTTCGGTAGCCAGTTCACCTTTAAATCCTCTTGCAAATCCAAGCACACCGTCAAGAATCAGGTCTAACCGAAGGGTTCTGTACGGTCTATTGACCCTGCGCCACATCTTCTGGTCGACCGAGTCTAGCTTCAGTGAAACCCAGTCGGCCTTTGATAGTTCTGTCCTTACATCCTCACGCCATATAAGGGATGAGTTGGTAATCACTGCAATCTTAAAACCCAAAGGCTTCAGGAGTTCGATCTCGCGACCGAGGTTGATGTCCAAGGTAGGTTCTCCGTCCGGCACCAAGGTGACATAATCAATGGGCTCATCCCTCTCCCTGAGTTTTCCTATCTTTTCCTTCACCTGCCTGACTATCTCTTCTGGTTCGTGAAAGGACCTGCGATCTGTTTGCATCCTCAATGTTCGACCCAGCTGACAGTACACGCATGAATAGGTGCAGATCTTGGGTGGGATGTTGTTAACTCCCAGGCTTTGGCCCAGGCGTCGGGACGGAACAGGGCCGAAGATAATCACCGCATGCCTTTAAAGGCCTAATGCCTTCCGCAGTCGGGCTGCTCGCACTCCTTAAGCGTACCCTGCGAGTAAGCCTTTACCGCTTCCTCGGCATCGGTCACGTCGGTGAACACCGGCTTGATGCCAGCCGCCTCGAAATAGACAACCGCACGGTTGCCCATGCCCGCGGCAATGATAACTTCGCATCCCTGCAAGGCCGGCATAAACCACCCACCATGTCCTTGACCTGAATGAGACCCGGAATGCGGGGTATTGCTTTCGATCAACTGTTTAGAGGCAATCTCTCCCGACTCAACCTCGAATATGACAAAACTCTGCGCCCTGCCAAAATGTTGAGATATGGTCTTACCGTCATCGGTAGGAACCGCTATCTTCATGCTTACTCTCCTTTATGTTTTCAACTCAACAACGATTATCCTCTGACATCCTCAAGACAACACTGGATACACTCATCGTAGAGCGCCTCCAACTTCTCCACATGCTCAACGATGCAGGTAAGTTTTTCCCCTTTAACGCCTGCACCACGCTCTGAGGCAAGCACCTTATGGGCGGCCTGCACCGCCTCGCCTATGGCGTGCAAGACCTGAATTTTCAAGTGAAGTCTTTCCTTATCCGTATCTCCTCCTGGCTAATCTTACCAATGAGAGGCCTTGTTCGCGTCTTGTATCGGCTGAATCTTGCCTTCTTTTACGAGTTCAATCGCCTCTTTAACCTTCTTGCCCTCTACGGAATAGGCCTTTATACCTGCGGCGGCAAGCACCCCGAACGCCTTGGGACCGAAGTTGCCGGCGATCACCGCCTCGACTCCACGATCGGCAAGCATCTGAGATGTCTGCACACCTACGCCGCCTGCGGCGAAAAGGTTCGGGTTCTCAACTACTTCAATCTCATCTCCTTCGATGATCAGGAAATAAGGCGCGCGTCCGAACCGCACGTCAACCTGATCTTCGAGGGTTTTTCCGCTGCTGGTAACTGCTATCTTCACGAGTTCCTCCTTTGATTATTGACGTTCGCAGCGGCGTTTTTGGGTCTTCGCTCATTGCATGGAACCGTTCGAAGACCTTTCCGCATCGCGGACGTCTGCAAACATAGACAGGCATTATTCCTGTTTCCGTCTCTTGCGAACCAGCCCGGCCAGCGCCTGACGAAGCGCGGCAGCGGCAAGCTGGGCGCAGTGCTCATGCTCTGCTGGAAGACCGTCCAGGAACGCCTTGATCGCAGAAGCGGTAATTCCTGCCGCATCTTCGATAGTTTCACCACAGGCAAGAGCGCTCATCGCGCTGCCGCACGCCACGGTTCCTTCACAGCCGTCGGTAAGGAAACGAATCTCTTTGATTCTGCCGTCCTGCTCCCGAAGCGAGACCTGGATGGTATCGCCGCAAGGACCGGTGCAGCTTACCGATACGTCCGCGTTCTGCACCTCGCCCACGTTGCGCGGTTCGTAGGCATGATCGAGAAAGGTATCCGAGCCTTCACCGAAAAGCCTTTTCCAGACCTCGGCCCCGGTTCGCTCATCAGACATACTGGATTATAAGCTCCAAGGGGGAGGCATCAACCTCCCCCTTTTGGTTTACGTGCTCTTAGCTTCTTTTTCCAGCCCGGCGATGCGTTCGCGCATCGCCTTCATGTCTTCCTCGGCGTACTTGAGCTGATCGCGAAGCATCTTGAGCTCATCCTCGCGGGAAGGCGGTTGATAAGCCGGGGCTTGCTGAGGGTAGTATCCGGGCGCATAGCCGGGGTAGGCCCCGCCTGGCCCCCAGCCACGACCCCAGCCCATGCCTCTACCCCAACCCATACCGCGACCGAAGCCGCGACCAAATCCTCGGCCCCAGCCGCGACCGAATCCGGGGTTCATGTATCCTGGAACCGGATAACCTGCGCAAAAACCGGCGGCTCTGCCGGTCATGGGACCTTGACCTGCGGGTCCTGTTCTATCTCCACCTGGCATGTTGTCTCCTTTGTTTGTTTTGTTTTTCTCTTCGTTTGAAGTAATTTCCTGGGAGTTTGTCTGAGAATACAGGATTCGCCTTTTCCCTCCGGACAAATTGAACCAGAGCCTGCCCCTTGGGATACTGTGTATCCCATAGGGTGCAGAGAACACAAAG
>JAYELY010000255.1:0-7574 GCA_034717795.1 Caldifarciminota bacterium | reverse complement strand
TTCGTTTGAAGTAATTTCCTGGGAGTTTGTCTGAGAATACAGGATTCGCCTTTTCCCTCCGGACAAATTGAACCAGAGCCTGCCCCTTGGGATACTGTGTATCCCATAGGGTGCAGAGAACACAAAGACGGGGTCCCCACACGAAGACGAAGTATTCGTGCGGGGTGAAAAGATCGCAGAGAAAAACCGGAAGGCTGAAGGTGCTTACCTACGTGCTTTGCCGCTAAGAATGTTCGATTCTCTCTCGTTGTTAACTTATGTAAATCTACGTAAATCTGTGAAATCTGTGGTTTATTCGACATTCTCGGACAGCCTCTTATCCACGAATCATCTTTGCCCCGCACTTGGGGCAGGTATGTTCAAAGCAAGGGATTCCTCTCTGGTGAGGCAGTTTTGCCCCGCACTGCGGGCATACGCACTCACCACCAGGTCCCGCGCCTGCCCTCTGACCTGAACGACCCATTCCCCGGCCCTGACCTTGACCTGTACCTTGTCCTTGACCGCCTCCCCGACCACCGCCTTGACCCTGTCCAAAGCCCCCGCCTTGACCTGTTCCTTGATTTATCATGTTTTCTCCTTTTCAAACTCGACCAACACCTTCCCCGCTATCTTTCGCAGAAGCCCGGCCTGGGCGCAGGCCGGATCTGCCGACGGAACCTGAGCCCTTGTAATGCTTTCGGTAATGGTTCGGTCGAACGGAATCTTGCCGATTACCTGTACGTTCCTGGTTTGACAGAACTCCTCGATTTCTCCTGTGAGTTTTGCTGACAGGTCGCACTTGTTGATCACGACCCAGCGCTTTAATGAAAAGAAATCGAGCAGCTTGAGTATCCGCCCCAGGTCGTGCAGGCTGGAGACGCTCGGCTCGGCTACCAGCAGAACCCCGTGCGTGCCGGTAATGGCCGCGTTGACCGGGCATCCTATGCCAGGCGAACCGTCTATGAGGATATTCCCTGCGCCGTTCCGGGTCGAGATACGCTCGGCGTGCTTGCGAACCTCGGTCACAAGCCTGCCTGATGCCTCGGCTCCCGCAAAAAGCTCCGCGGTAACCATCTCGCCATACGAGGTTTGCATGATCTCAATTTGACCTGAAAGCGGTCTCTGCAATGCAACAGCGTTCGGTTCGGCAGGGCAGACGACTTGACACAGCCCGCACCCCTCACAGGCAAGCTCGGAGACCTCCGCTTTGCCTTGCTTCATGCGGATGGCGTTAAAATGACAGCTCTGTGCGCACTCACCGCATCCGGTGCACAGCTCAGGATTGACCCTTGCCTTGAGTCCGGACGAGAAGGGGATGCGCTCCTCGACCTTGCCGGAAAACAGTATCCCCAGGTTGGCCGCGTCAACGTCCGCGTCAGCCGCCACCTTGTTTTGCCACGCGGCGACAAGGCAGGCGGCAAGCATAGTCTTTCCGGTCCCGCCCTTGCCTGAAAGAACCGGAAATGAAGAAAGCACTGATACGTTCGCCGCAGATTCCGTGGAGCCGGAGGCCTGATCCAAAACCTTCTCCTCGAACTCAACGAAATCCGGAAGCGAGTAGTTGTTGATATCTGCGAGCTTGCGAGCCAGGTCGGAAAAGACATCACGCCACTTCTCCTCCTGCTCGACAATCAGTTTCCCCTCGGCGTATAAGGCGGCGATGCCGCGGTCGAAAGGAATGCAGGCAAGGACAGGTATATCCTGATCCTTACAGTAGCGTTCGACTTCCTCGTCACCGATGTCTGCACGGTTCAGAAGAACCGCGTGAGGAACCCTCAACCTGGTAAGCATATCACGGGCAAGCTTCAAATCGTGCAGGCCGAAGGGCGTAGGCTCGGTCACCAGAAGACACGCATCAGCCTTGCTGACGGCTGCAACCGCAGAACACGAGGTTCCGGGCGGGGCGTCGAGGATAACCATTTCAGAGTCCTTGATTTCGTCAACCACCTTTTCAATGACCTCGGCGCTACGAAGCTGACCTATGGCAAGGGAGCCGTCAACGAATCTTTTATTATCTGAGAACGTGCCGGTGCGAACCTGACCCAGAACGTAAGGCTTCTCCTTTATTGCACCTTCAGGACAGACCGCGGCGCACACCCCGCACCCGTGGCACAACTCGTTGAACAAAAGAACCTTGCCTTTGACCACCGCAAGGGCGTTGAACTGGCATTTGCGCGCGCACTCCCCGCAGCCTGTGCAAAGGTCGGTGTCGATCTCCGGGACCTGAACGTAAACCTCTTTGGTATCCGAGATTTGCGGTGCAAGGAACAGATGACCGTTCGGCTCCTCCGCGTCGCAGTCGGCATAGGTGGCGCCTGGGATGATTGAGGCGAGGTTGGTCGCCACAAGCGTCTTGCCGGTGCCGCCCTTGCCCGAGGCCACGGCGATTATCATCCCCTGCCTCCACGCCAGCCACGCCTGCCCCGCCAGTAACGACAGGTTACTGGACGGTCGGCAATGGAATATGCTCCCCCTTTAACCTGAATCCCCTTGCCGTTGATCAATGCATCCACCAGCTTGCGCCTTGCTGAATCCAAAACACGACCAAAGGTAGCCCTCGAAACACCCATCGCCTGCGCCGCTTCTTCCTGATAAAACCCTTCCAGATCGGCAAGCCGAAGCGCCTCAACCTCTTCGTGAGTCAGTGAAACGAGTTCCAACTCCCGCATAGGAACACCCTTGGGACCGAAGAAGCTGATCCCGAACTCGCTTTGAATCATCCGATACTTACGGGGTCTAGGCATGACTTCCTTGAGTTTTGAACATATGTTCATTATAGACAGAACGGAAGGCATGTCAAGCCATAAAAAAAGCCCGCGGGTTTTCCCGCGGGCATTGAGGAACTCAACGTTTAGATCTTGGGGACGTAGAAAGGGCATTTCTCCCATGGCTCATGATTAGCGGCCAAAGGACATTCATCTGGATGGCAGCTGGTTTCTTCAATCCCAGCCTCAGCCAGCTCCTTGCATACGCCAGCGAGATCATTCCTCTTAAGAGAGCACTGCCAAATTGGAACCATACCTTTTCCATGCCCCCTGAGATGGAACTTTCTATCCACATGCAAATATACATGTCCGCAGCGTGTCTGTGTTCCTATACTCATGTTTTACCTCCTTCTATCTAGATTCCTATACCCGCTTAATAGGTATCCTATTAAACCCGTTCTTAATGTGAACCTCCATGCACTACCTCCCCTATTTTAATTATAGGAGAGAACTTCGCTGTGTCAAGGCATAAACAGACCTCGCACGAACGAACGACTTGACTCTCCCTGGCTTTACGTTAGAATTAGACTTAATCCCTGGAGGATCAATGAAACGCTGGATAATAAGTTGGACAGCCTTCGTGGTAGCGGGGCTTGCGGCAAGGGTGGAGCTCCACGACGGGAGAAGCTTTGATACTGAGATTCTTGAGTATGACGGCTCGAATGTAATTACCGATCAAGACACCATCGCTCGAGGCGAGGTGAAGGAGATCGTATTCGAGACCGAAGGGGGCCAGGAGACAGGAACGGTACGCACGGACCAGGATGTTCAGGAACTTCTTAAAAAAGCCGCCGAAGCCAAAAAACGCTTCCGTGACGCAAAAGGGATACTTTTGATCGACGACGGCCGCAACACCTTGCACGAGGACGGAACGCGCAACTATTCATACCATATGGCGTACTTAATTCTCTCGGAGGGGCGCAAAGGTGTGGCCACCTTCCGCCACTACTTTAGAAAGGGTGACAATGAGGTAAAGATTCACTTTGCGCGAGTTATAAAGCCGGACGGTCGTGTTATTGATCTTGATCGGTCCACCGTAAAGATCGAAACCCCTCCGCGCCGGGGTGTAGTCTTCTTCGGCAAGGGCAAATGGGTGACCTTCACCCTGCCAGGTGTCCAGATAGGCGATATCGTGGAGTACTCCTACGAGAACATCCGCTTCAATCCCTGGAACAAGGAGTTCTTCGACGCCGGTTACTTTTTCCAGGGCGACGAGCCGTTCATCTACTCCCGGCTTGTCGTTGACGTCCCTGAAGACGAGTTTATCAAATGGAAGGTCTATAACGCGCCTGCGGGTATGATAGATTTTGCCGAAGAGGTAAAGGAGGGCCGCAGAATCCTCACCTGGGTCGCGGAGAATACCGAACCCTACATCCCCGAGCCCAACTCTCCGCCTGCAGGTGATTTCCTGCCGCGCGTAGAGCTGACGAATCAGGAAACGTGGGACGCCATACACGACTGGTATGCCGCATTTCAGAACGAACGCATGAAGATCACCCCTAAGATTCAAGCCCTTGCCGACAGCCTGACCGCTGGCGCCGATACCGAGCACGAAAAGACAGCCGCTATCTACTACTGGCTCCAGCAGAACATCCGCTACATCTCCATCAAGGGTTCAGCCTCATCCGGGGTCTCAGGTCATCCTGCCCGGTTTACCCTTGAGCAGGGCTTCGGCGACTGCACCGACAAGGCCATCCTCTTCGCAACCCTTCTGCGCGCCGCTGGCATAGACGCCGATCCGGTCTACGTGGGCACCAACGACGACGTCCCGATGCTTGACCCGGAGATGCCGGGCTACTACGGCAACCATTGCATCACCCAGGTATTCCTTGCCGACACAAGCCTCTATCTCGACGCCACCGGCTCATCAAACGGCGGATACTCGCGCTACCCGTCGTTCAACGCCGCAGACCACGGGGTCTACGCGGTAAACTCGCAGAAGAGAAAGGTAGAGATAATACCGGTCCCCGATCCCGGCCAGGAGCAAAGGGAGTATCATCTCGATATGGAGATAGACGAAGAAGGAACGCTGACCGTAAAGTATCAGAGCTTTTACGAGGGCGATTACGAGACAGGCCTGCGCTACTTCTGGAACTACTTCTCAAGGGAAGAGGACCGCCGCATCCGATTCGAGCAGATGGTAAAATCCACCTCACCTGACGCGCAGCTGATTGACTACGGGTTCGAAAACCTTGAAGATATAGGCAGGCAGCTCAGCCTCAAGATAAGCTACAGGGTAAAGGATTATGTCAAGTTCGCCGGACCGGTTGCCATCATATACCTGCCTGAGATAGGTAAAAGGCTTACCTTTGACGAGGTGGCGCTTGAGAGCCGAAACTTTCCGCTTTCATATTACACGAGCGAAGGCATACGTCACGCGACGACCCTCAAGCTGCCAGAGGATTGGAAGCCAGACTGCCTGCCAGAGGATATAACGCTTACTGTGCCTGAGGTTTCTTATCGTGCGGAGTATATCCTGGAAGAAGGGAACCTGATCCGTTTCGAGGATTTTTTTGCCCGGCCTGAGCGAATCATCCAGCCGAAGAACTATCCACAGTATCGGGAGCTGCTCAACTCTATCACCAGCTACCACAAAAAACCAATTCTCGTGCTGGTGGAAGGGGGTGAAAAGTGAAACGTCTGGTACCACTCGCTATCCTGCTCCTTGCAGCTGCCGGATGCAGACAGGCGGTGCGCACGAGCCACGACGTGATATACCTCTTGAGCGGAGAAGAAAAGATAGGGGCACTTGAACGCATAACCGCTGACAGCCTGTGGTTTAGGGCTGAAGAGGGCACCCTTGCGTTTGCCAAATCCGAGGTAAGAGGAGTTGATCTTCCCCAGCCAAGACAGGGCGAGGAGTGGAAGACCTTGAAGGACATTGACGATCCCCTGCTCAAGGAGCTTTTTACCAACTTAACCCTGCCCCAGACCGATGCGCGCTACGTGAATCTCTACGTGGAGCACAACTTTATCCTGCACGAGGACGGCAGGTTTGAGAAACGCATGAGGGTGATACGCTACGTATCCGCAGAGTCAGGCAAGGGCGCTGCCGCAAACAACACGTGGAGCTATCTCGCTGACCGTGCCTACGCAAGGCTGGACTTTGCCAAAAGCTACAGCCCTGAGGGTGCCGTAAGCCACATAACCGAGGCGGCAATCAACAGGGCAAGCCGCTATCCTGCACCTGCCGAATACAGCAATCTTACCGAAATTCAGATAGCGGTTCCTGAATCAAGGGTCGGGTCGGTGCTTGATTTTCAGTTTTCAACCATCCAGAACGTAGCCGACAGCATCCACCCTGTCTGTGAAGAGATAGTGCTTGCCGACCGCCAACCTACGATGACGGAGATCATCAGGGTAGAGCAGCCGCAAGGCGGACCTGTTGAGGTCTATGCGTCGAGCGGCGAGAAGCCCGAACGCGAAACCAGGAAAGGCCGCGAGATACTCACCTGGACGATCCAGAACCAGCCGCCGATGCGGTTCGAGCTGATGATTCCGCCGCCGGAAGACTACCTGCCGCATTTTATCGTCGCCGAGAAAAAGGATTGGCACTCTATTGCAGCGGCATTGAGAGCGCATCTGGACAAGGCCATCCAGCCAGGCGAAAGGCTGGCCTCGTTCGTTGATTCGTTGACGCAAAACCTTGCCGCATCGGAAGAAAAGGCCCGCGCCATGTACGAGTTCGTTGCTGTCTCTATTCATTCCGTAGGCCCTCCGCTTGATTCCTATTCCTACGTTCCAACCCCTGCGGAAACCGTGCTCGTTCGGGGCTTTGCGAACAACCTTGATCGCGCGGCGCTGCTTTACGCACTTATGATACAGGCCGGTCTGGAAGCCGATCTGGTGCTTATACGCAATCGCGCAAGCGGGCAGCTCGTCCCAACCTTCCCTACCCTGGGCCAGCTTAATAAGGCGCTTGTGCTGTTTGAGGACCGAATCTATCTCGATCCAGGCCCAAACGTAGCCTTCGGAATCCTGTCAGATCAGGATGCGATGGGGCTTTCCGTATCCTCAGGCAAGCTCAAGAAAACACCGCTTTACCAACCCGACCAGGAAGCAACCGTTACCCGTACCGAAGCTCAGCTGGGGACCGACGGCTCACTGAATCTCAGGATGGACGTCGAGTTCAACGGCCAGAACTCAGCCTGGTGGAAGCGCTATCTCAAACCCCTCTCCCCTGCCGAGCTTAGACAGGAGGCAGAAGAGCTGACAAGCTACATCCATCCAAACGCTCGCTTGCAAAACTTCAGCTTCAACGGAATAGAGCCTCTTGACCAGGAGGTAAGCTACACCCTCAAGATCAGCATCCCTGGCTACGCCACCCGTGCGGGCGACTATCTCATCCTCTACCTGCCAGGAGTTGAGCATTCGGCATACGAAGTAGGGGCGACAGACCGGACGTATCCTGTGGACAGGGTTACACGAAGCGCGGACATCCTGAACCTAAGCCTGCACCTGCCTGCGGGTGCCGAGCTTATATACTACCCACAGGACGTCTCGATCAGCAACGAATATGATTCTTATGCCGCGGTGTTCGTTCAGCCAAGGCGCGGGGTTCTGCAGTTTTCGGAAAACGTGCAGGTGCTTAAGCCGTGGATTCCGCCCCAGGATTACCCGAAGTACAAGGAACTTGTTGAAGCCATGGCCCGGCTGAGCCAGGAACCGATAGTGCTCAAGCTGAGATAGACTGCACTTAAAAATTGGCAAGGGGCCGGCTGCAAGTCGGCCCCTATCTTTTTCGGATTAAGTGAAGGTATACCCTTGACATGAGGAGAGAAAGGGAGTATGATTAACTAAACGAGGAGGAAATCTTGTTTGAAAGAGCGT
>JAYELY010000254.1:0-10617 GCA_034717795.1 Caldifarciminota bacterium | reverse complement strand
ATCGCTCATGCTGAAAAGATGTTGGAGGGTTATAACCATCGTCGTCGGCATGGGGGGATAAAATACTTGACACCCTATCAAAAGTTGTCTATAATCAGACAACCTGAACGAGACGAAGGCAAACATGAGACGCAGTTGGTTGCATAGTACAAATCATTGATGGATATTGAGGAATCAAGGAAAGTTGATTCTTCCTTAAACCTACCCCTTATGTTTAGCTCCTTTTCGCATGGTAAGTCTACTAAAAAGTAATCCAACGATGCAACAGGGACTTCGATTATTTCTTCAGTCAACAATTCGCCCAATGTCACTTTTTTCTCCAACAAAGCTTTAGCAACTTTAAGCTGCATAGCCGTTAAACTTGCTTCAGATGTAATAAGAGGGGTTTTGTATTTTACTTGCTCTCGAGACCTAATGATGTCATTGAGGGCTTCCTCAAATAACCTTCTCGTTCTTGGTTTAAATTCTTGAGACTGTATTTCTTTCATCTTTAATTGTGAATCAGCTACGGCCTTTCTTACCTTCTCTAAGTCTTTTAAAGCCCATTCTTGAGCTTCTTCTATCTTTTGGTTTAAATCCTGTATCAATTCTTTCTTCGCTTTCTGCGTGGTCGTAAGTGACCTAACCCAGAAAATAGTAGAAACCACAAGAGATATTACAATCAATGACCATATTATAATTCCTATCATGATTCTTTACGTATCTCCTCTGCAAGAATTTGAATTGTTGCCGTTGACTTTTCAACTATACCTTTTATTTCATGTATCTCACCTGTCAACCTAAACATCGCTACATTTGTATTTTTCACCTGTTCAAAAATTATTCCATTTGCTTCCCCTAGGCTTTCCTTAAAGGTTTTAATGCTTTTATGAAAGGAGCTAGTCAAGTCTTTTCGAAAACCTTCGACTATATTAGATCTCAAAGCTTGAATAATAATTGTAATAATTGCTGCAAAGCAAGCCAAACCTGACGGTCCCCATTGTTGAATGATTTCCTTAAATGTCATTCTCTTGTACCTCTTTAGAGCTTAAGACAGATAGTTTGGTCAATGCTTCATCCAAAGGTAACACAATACAAGGAATGAACTTGTCTCGAATAAAATCCAGAACGAATTTAGAATGATTAACAAAGACATCTGCAACTCTTGTATCAAGGCCTGAAGGAATACCCCTAATTTGAGCTATCGCCACATAAGCTTTAAGAAGATCATCCTTGAACTTACCTTGGAACACTTCAGCATCAACCACATTGCTCGTAATTCTTATTACCCCTATACGGTTACGGTCCTCATCTAAAAAGGCACGAATATTTAAATCATCCTGTAAAATTCTTTTTGGTTCGAAAAGAGAAGCAAAGGGCGTTTTGTTTAGCAACGCTTGAAAAATAGCCATATAATGCTGTCCATTCCAATCCGAAGCGGCGTAAAATTTAAAATCTATCAATTTAATGTCTATAGGGTAAAGCTCAAATCCATCCTGTATGTTATCAAATAACTTTCTCATTTGTGAATTAAAATCAAAATCGACTTTGGTCCCCCACGCGTACTCGAAGACTTTTTGACCAGCTATCTTAAAGAGAATTTGTTTTTCAGTTTCGGGTTCCGGGTTCATTAAGACGAACTCGTCTTCCTTTTCATCGAACTTTGCTTCTGTAAGTTCGGGAAAATCCTTTTGTATTTTCCCTAGTCCTCGCTTCACTACATCACTCGCAAGAGGAGTTCTCGTCTGCAAGCCCACAGTAAAAGCAACTGGCTCAATAGTCTTCCACCCCTTAAACACTTCTTCCAGTAGAATTGTCATTTCACTTCCTCCTTATCGTTTGACGAACTATACTCCTGCGGGTGAAGATGTCAACCCAAAGTTGGCGAATTGGCTCACCACACTCTCTACCTTAATTGTAGGACGAATTTCCACCCTGTCAAGTTTCAGCCCCTCAACTCCGATTGCCAACTTCGTCAACCTACAAACCTCATGCCCAAAATATACATATAATCGATTCCTTGTCAACCCCCCTAGGAGCTCACGGCAAACAGCTTACAGCTCACGGCAAACAGCGAACAGCTCACGGCCGTCAACTATCAGCCCCTTAACTTTGCATTTTGATATTTGACCGAAGGACGACGCTTGCTGAGCTATCTTTAAATCTTTCAATCTTGAATCTTCAATCTGCAGTCTTTCAATCTTGAATCTTCAATCTGTAATCTGTAATTGCGACGAAGTCGCGCCCCTGTCCAGCTTTTGGGTAGCTTTTGACCACCTTTTGGGGAGCTTTGCCGGCCTGAGTGTCCAGCTTTTGGGTAGCTTTTGACCAGTATTTGACCAGCATAATTTTTTGCAAAGCAGATTGAATTTAACAGGTCGTTACCCTATTTGTTTTTGATTACAGGATTATGCACCCTCTTGGAATCCCCTCTCAAGCCCCAGGGCCTTCATCTTGCGGTACAGGTTCGTTCTGTCAAGTCCCAGTTTTTCGGCAGTTACGGCCACATTCCAATCTTCAGCTTCAAGCGCCTGCAAAATAAAACGGCGCTCGAACTCCTTGCGCGCGTCCTGCAGGAGGATAGCTTCGCCTGCTTCAACAACCATCTCACCCTCCTCCACCGACTTCGGCAAATCCTCCAGCCGAATAGTCAGACCTGGGGTACGTGAAATAGCCTTTTCTATGCTATTGCGAAGCTGACGCACGTTGCCCGGCCAGGGAAGTTCCCTTAACTTCTTCAAGGCAGGTTCTTCCAGGGTTTTGGTTGGTATACCAAGTTCCTGGCATGTGAATTCGAGGAAGTATTCTACGAGTTCAGGGATGTCCTCCCGATGGACCTTTAGGGACGGCACGTGGATGTCAATTACGTTAAGACGATAGTAGAGGTCTTCTCTGAAACGTTTTGCCTTCACCTCTTCCCGCAACTCCTTGTTGCTAGCGGCTATGACCCGCACGTCCACCTTGCGCGAGCGGGTTTCTCCCAGACGTTCTATAACCGAGCTCTCAAGGAACTGCAGTAGTTTGGCCTGAGCCGCCAGGTTCATCTCCCCGATCTCGTCGAAGAATATGGTTCCGCCGTTCGCCGCCTCGATGCGCCCGAGTTTATCCGCATGGGCGCCGGTGAACGCACCCTTTTTATAGCCGAAGAGTTCGCTTTCAACCAGCTCTTGCGGGATGGCGGCGCAGTTCAGCTTCACGAAAAGCCAGTTAGCGCGATCACTCTGGTTGTGGATCGCTCGGGCTACAAGATCCTTGCCCGACCCTGTTTCGCCGAGGATAAGCACGTGCGCCTTGCTTGATGCCGCCTGGAGAATACGCTCGCGCAGCCCCTGCATCACAGAGGAACTTCCTACCATCCGATAGCGCTCCTCAATCTCCTCCTTGAGTCTGGCGACCTCTCCTCGAAGCTCAACACTCCACAGCGCATTGCGGATAGTGACGACGAGGCGATCGGCATCCAAAGGCTTCTCAAGAAAGTCATAAGCGCCCAGCTTTACGGCTCTTACCGCCGAGCTCACGTCTCCGTAAGCGGAAACAAGAATAACAGGCAGTTGCGGATGGATCCGACGGATTCCCTCAAGGACTTCGATTCCGTTTATATCCGGCAGCCTTAAATCTAAAAGTACCAGATCCGGCGCCTGACGTTTCACCGCCTCCAGAGCCTGACGCCCGTTTTCTGCCCTCAAGGGTATGTAACCTTCGTCGGTCAGTACATCGGAGATAAGCATCCTGGCCGCGGCCTCATCATCCACTATCAATATGCGTTTACCCTTCATTCTTCGCCTCCCCTAAGCGGTAAGGTCATAATGAACGTTGCACCTAAACCCTCCACACTGTCCAGGGTGATGGTTCCTTTGTGATCTTCAACGATCCTTTGGGTCATCGTCAGCCCTAAGCCCGAGCCACCCTTCTTGAGGCTGAAGTAAGGCTCAAACACCTTCAAGCGATACTCCTGAGGGATACCTGGTCCGGTATCTGAAACCCGAATCTCAATCGCGGGGACTGTATTTCCCTTTGCATCCAGCTTCTCGATGAATGCCACCCTGATCGTTATCCTTCCCTTCTTGCCCACAGCGACGAGAGCGTTGTCCACAAGATGGTCAAGCGCGGTAGATATCTGCTCTCTATCCACGGATATTGCCGGCAGATCAGGCGTGAACTCGGCGAGTATCTCCACGTCTTTGGGGAGCGTCGGTTCAATACGTTCAATCAGCTTCTCTATGATCTTTTCTACCCTCAAAGGCTTCCTTCTTGGTGGTTCAAGCTTTGTGAAACGCATAAAGCCATCGGTCAATTTGAGCAAACGCTCCACCTCGCCGGCAACGATTGCCAAGTAACGACTGGCTTCTTGTTTCTTATCCTTCTTTTCAAGTATCAGCTTCTCTAATCTTTGTATTGCAAGACGGATGTGGCTCAAGGGATTCTTGATACCGTGGGCAAGCTGCTGAGCTACAGGTACCCAGGTGGATACCCTTCGGCCAAACTCGCGCTCGGTAACGTCTCCAAGATTTACAAGCCAACCTGAAGGTCTCAGTTGTCGAATATTGACCTCGATACGGAGTTCCTTCCCTTCACAAGCAACGGTAACAACCGAACTCTTCGTTTGGCCCTGCTTGATTGCCTCGAGTATTGTCTGCTGGATTGGTTTCGCTGCAGGAGATGGGTGGAGTTTCGCAAACTCGCCACGAGCCGCTGCACTTTCATCAAGGCCAAGGAACCGCCGAGCCGCGTGGTTCATCACTTTGATCTTGCACCCCCTATTCAAAAGCAGAATCCCGTGCGAGGGATCCCTAACAAACCCGCGAACAAAAAGCCTGCGCCGATAACGCGAGACCAAAACCAAACCAATCGCCAAGAGGAGCAAGACAACGAGAGGAAGAACGATACCAAGCGGGAATCCCACCGGTAAAACAAGCTTCCTGTGAACATCTAGCATGATGTATTCTACGTCACCGTTGGGCTTCGCGGCTACCAGAAGTAAGCGTCTACACCGTCCCGCGTTAACCAGCCGGGCGTAAGTGCTCCTGGTGTCTCCTGCTCTATAACGTTTAACCTCCTGCAGGTGATCGTCCAACACCAAAAGACTTCCTTCAAGTGTCACTGCAAGTATTTCAGGATGGCCGTCGCCGTCCAGATCGCCCGCATCCGTCACCTTTATCTCTCCCGCATTCTCGAATCTCGCCGCCTCCTCAAGCGCCGCATCGAACGCTCGCACTACACCATCGGTGTTACCTAAAATAATCTCAGGCACGTCGTCCCGATCAAGATCGCAGAGTACCAGCCCCCGGTGAGCCTTGCCGGTTTTTATAACTCGCTTCGTCTCCCCTGTAAGTCCGTCAAGGATCATCAGTTGATCCGGGCCAAGGTAATCTCCGCGTTCGGTTTCCTCGACCATTACGATCTCACCCAGACCATCCGCATCAAAGTCGGCTACCGCGACACGAGTGGCCGAAAAGTATCCTCCAATCTGGCGCTGCCAGACCAGGCGGCCTTGATTATCGAGAACCGTGACGTAGGTATGAAGGTCATCAGTTCCGTTGGCCTCGCTCCCGTTGGCCGTTGATGTAGCCCCTAGAACCAGCTCCGAATCGCCGTCGCCGTCGAGATCCGCTATAGCTACGCTGCCAGGCGCAAATCCCATACCCCAGTACCACAATCTGCGGCCCGTGCGCGGATCGAGAGCAAAAAAGCCGCGCGGCTGCAGATCGAAGTAGGAGGCGACCGAAAGCAGCAACTCATTCCGACCGTCACCATCTACATCGAGCATTCCATTGAAGCCGATGTTGCCGTCCCAGCCCGAGGGCGGGTTGAGGTCCTTGCCTTCTGCCACCTTGATGCGTTCCAGAAGCTTGCCTGACGCAGAAAAGATCAAAAGAAACGCCGTATCGCCAACCTTCTCCCGCGCCAGTATCTCCATCACTCCGTCTTCATCTACATCCACAGCCCCCAGTCCGTACACCCTATCGCCGGACCAGTGTTGCCACAGGGGGGCGTTATCTGTCGTCCTGAGCTCCACTCCCCAGCGAGGGCCTTTGTGCTCGCGCGAGACAAGCAATTCATCAACCCCATCCCCGTCAATGTCAACCGGATTAACCCCTGCCAATTCAGCTCTCCACAGCGGCTTAAGCTCAAACTCCAGGACCCTTGCGTTCGCTAAAAGAGGAAGCAACGCCAATACCCCGATCCACAGCAGGCAGCAGATGCTCAAGCGTTTTCTGCCGCCCCGCCTGGGATAAAAACCAAAGTTTGGATTCTTCATAGTGCTACAATAATAGAGGTGACAGCATTGTCAAGAGCCGTCCCGTGCGTGTAATACCTGCAGCCGATTAACTTGAACATTGTTTTAGGCCTCCTGAAATGATTTCTTCAATAATTCGATCCCCCAATACTCCTTCAATCCCATCAGCGAGGGTGCAGGGACTAACCCTTACACCCCCGCCGATTCCAACGCCCTCCTGAATGTGAAGGGTTCGTTAAAGTATTCGCCCCAGAGAAGGGTGCTGGGGAGATATGACTTTCTTTGTCGTTTCATACAGCACGCGGAACTCCGGTCGGTTGTCCTGCTACTTTACTATCAGCATTTTCTTACCTAGAACCTTTCCGTTGCTAATCAGTTTGTAGAAGTAGGCTTTTGGGGCACACTTTGTTCCAGAGCCTCCAGACGCTTGGTTAGGTTCTCTACCTGGCCCTTAAGTTCCTGATTTTCCTCATACAACGCCTGTATGGCGGCAAGGGCTATGCCGTCCACGTCAACGGTAGTAAGGTGCTTATCATCTTCTCCTACACCGAAAGCGGCATAGAAATCCTGTGCCATGGGACCAATGTGGCGGATGGAGTCATCCTGCGCCTTATAGTTCCAGGTGGAGATGGGGACTTCGGCAAGCTTATCAAGCACTTCCTGACCATCTACTTGCTCAAAGTTCTCTTTAAGGTTGCGGTCAGAGACCGATGACCAGGAACTGCCTCCAGCAGCAAGGTACGACCCACTGGTCATACTGGAGTTTGTATAGAAATACACTCCGCCTGAACATCTTGCAATCCAGCGATGGGAAACGTTATTGGATACTGTATAGCCAGTGTTGTCAGCCCAAACGAATGAACCAGAAGCATTGGCAAATGCATTGCGTCCAGCGGCAAAACTGCACTCACCTTCAGCTGTGTTAGCATAGCCGCCAGCGATGGTCGCATAATTCCCATTGGCTACGTGACCGTAGCCACCGACGACAGTCGAGTAATCTCCAGTAGCGGAGTTACTACCGCCGCCCCCACTAACCGTCGCGTATTCTCCGCTGGCTAGGCAAGCCTCACCACCGCCGACTGTAGCTCCTTTTCCACTCGCCGTGTTGCTGGTGCCGCCGGCGACTGTTGCTTTACTTCCGCTTGCCGTGTTGCTGGTGCCACCACCGATCGTAGATCTACTCCCACTTGCTGTGTTGCTACCGCCTCCTCCAACCGTTGCTCTGCTTTCGCTTGCCGTATTGCTATGACCTCCTCCTACCGTCGCTCTGCTCCCGCTAACTGTATTGTTCCAGCCTCCTCCGACCGTCGCGTTGCCTGCGCTTACTGTGTTAGCTTTGCCACCGGCGATAACCGAATAACTGCCGGCCGATATCGTATTCTCGTAGCTGGATAAACCACCGCCGCTTATGACAGCGCCTAACACATCTGAAGCAATGCTATTGCCGGAATATCCACCTAGGATGTTAGGAGCCGCGGTAGTAGGCTCGTAACGCATCACACGTTGGTTGTTGATTTTAATCTCAAGGGCTTCGTTATCAGTTGTCCCCAGGAAGTTTGTACCTGCAGATGTACCTGAGTTGCCGGTAAGCGACCAGGCATCGCCGCCACCACCAGGGTCTTGCCATTCGACCCCGGAACCTCCGGTAGAGGTAAGAACTTGACCACTATCGCCTTCATCTGCAATCTTGGCGGTGGTCACGCCTTCATCTGCGATGCTGAGATCTACGTCTCCCGATTCAGCGCCGCCTTCCAAACCACCCTCTGCAGGGGTGTTTACAGCGGTGATGTCTCCAACCGGCTCAGTACCTTCAACCCATACCGGCATGGAAGTTATCTCTCCATCACTTGTGCCTGCAAAAAGGCTTACCACCAGAATCAAAACACTGGCAGTAATCGCAAAAAGTTTCTTGTGCATGTCATTCCCTCCTTGGGGTTATCTGACCACTATTAGTTTTCTTGTGGCCATGAATTCACCAGCATCCATCTTTACAAAGTAAATGCCGGCACTTACTTTCCTGCCGTTTTTATCGGTTCCATTCCAGATTACCTCGTGGGAACCTGCTTCGGCTTTTCTATCAACCAGGTTTGCGATACTCCTGCCCGTCGCATCATAGATGCAAATGCTTACCTGGCAGGATTTGGCAAGGGAGTAAGCTATTCTTGCATTGCCAGAGCAAAGTCCAGCTATCTCCTCCAGATTGAAACGAGGAGGTTCTATCCAATCTTCTCCAGGTTCTTCTACCCCTGTTGAGTATACGGATAAGTAGACGTATCCATCTGCATCGGGGCCGGAAGCGAATATGGTTTTAATGAGCTGACCTGCCGGTACAGAATAGGCTTGAACCGCAGTGCCTTGCCATTTGATCCTTACGATGTCTCCTCTGCTGCCGTCACTTCCTACCGCAATAAGATATATGTAAGTAAGGTCAGATTCCGCCTCAAAACCGGTTATGTATTCACCTTGCGGAAGAGAGAATTCCTGGACGCCTGTTCCTTGCCATTTCGTGCGCAGGATTTGACCAGACTGCGAACCGGCATGAGCTACCAGATAGACGTAGCCTGCTGCATCTGGGCCCGATACTGTAAATCCATCTATTGGATCAGTACTTGAAAAGCTCTGAACAGCAACACCTTTGAGGTTAGTTCTGAAAACCTCCTGTGCATTGATGTTGGTTAACAAGCCAACCAGCATCAATGGGATAATGAGATGTTTTTGCATATAGTCTCCTTTCAGAGGTTTTGGGGTTTACTTGTTGGAGTGCCCTAAGCGAAACCACCGCGATACCAAAGCTGGACACGCTTTGCACTCTTTATAATTATATCAGCAATTTCCGTGCCAAGCGGAGCCAAAACCCCTAAGACCAGATAATTCGTATCTTACGAGAAAAGCCGACTGAACCCGAGGCGTAAACATCCGACGTTATTGTGGCGATATTGCAACAGCAAGATGCCAAGAGGGAGGCTTAGAGTGTTGTAATTTATGCACTAACGAGACTTAAGTCTCATGGAAGCCCTGTTGCAAAAACGCAACAGGAAGTGCAAAGATGCAACACTGCTGGCAAACGCTTCCGTAAAATTTCAGGAGGAACTGCATCATACAGCAACAAAAAGCGGGTGGACCGAGGAAAACGCTGAAGTAATCTACGTCAATTCTACATAGCGTACGCCACCGCCAACCCACTTGAGGTAGGCGGTATGAATGAAAGGGCGCTCTCTATCATAAATCGCTGTTGTGTCGTCTGTGTATTCTGCGTGTCGGGTTGACTAAAATGTAAGGGAAAGTAGAATTCGTCATGCCTAAACCTCCTAAGAAGAAGTTCGTTTTAAAGCTTAACTGGAAGCACGAGCTGCGCGATGCTGCGTTTATCGCCATTGGAAGTGCGGTATGCGGCGCAGCCTACGCGATGTTTCTTATCCCGCATCACATAGTTTCCGGAGGGGTAGGCGGCATCTCCATAATAATCAACTACCTGACCGGGTTGCCTGTATCACTGTTCTATATAGCCATCAACATACCGATCTTTTTCCTCGGCCTGCGCGGGATGGGGAAGCGCTACGCTCTGAAAAGCCTGGCCGGTATTTTTGCCGTATCAGGCTTCATCTTTCTTTTTGGAAACGTCCTTCAGTTACAGGAAGTTACCAAGGAGATCGACATCATCCTGAGCGCAATCTACGGCGGTGCTCTCCTTGGACTGGGTCTGGGGATAGTCTTCCGTGGCCACGGCTCCACCGGCGGAACCGACATCGCCGGTCAGTTCCTGGCAAAGCACACCAACATCTCGGTCGGCGGATGGATTCTCATTATAGACTTTATCATCATCGGCTCTTCAGGATTCATCTTCAAGACCCTTGAAGCGCCTCTCTATGGAATACTATCCCTGATCGTGAATTCCAAGGTAATAGACCTGGTTCTTGAGGGCTTCAGCTACGCCAGAGCCGCCCACATAATTACATCCAAACCCCAGGAGGTCTCGTGGGCCATAGCGCTTGAGATGCGGCGCGGGGTGACAGCGCTAAAAGGCCACTCATACTTTTCAGGGAAAGACCGCGAGGTGCTCTACATCGTGCTTACCCGAAGGGAGATCTCCTATCTCAAGTACATAGTGAAACAGGTGGACCCTGACGCGTTCGTGGTCATCTCCGACGTGTACGAGGTGCTGGGCAAGGGCTTCAGACCAAGGACTTAAATGAATCCCAACCTTGTCTGATTAAGATGGCAAGGTACACGAATCCCCAAATTGACAACCTCCTCTTATCCAAAATATACTTTAATGTGTAGGTTGCAGTGGATTGCGTCTCAGGTATAGTTAAGAATAAGGAGGATAGAAGTATGACTTTACCTGAGAAAGAAGCTATGATCAAGCAACGAGAGCGATTGATGCTCAAGATGGAAGAAGT
>JAYELY010000253.1:0-10655 GCA_034717795.1 Caldifarciminota bacterium | reverse complement strand
TGCGTGCCTGCGCTTGCCGAAATGAGGGAGCTGCGCAATCTTGACATTAAGGGCACCGACATCTCGCCTGACAAGGTGGCCGAGCTGCGCATGAAGCTGCCGGACTGCGAAATCAACTACTAGGAACCTCAGGCCGGCAAGGTCCGGGGCTATAGATAAGGACATTAGAAGGAGGCCTCAATAGGGGTCTCCTCTTATTTCTTTTCGAATCATAACTTGACATAAAACCTCCACCGCCTATTATTGCATAGCAAGTGGTCATTTAACAAGAGCTTACTTTGCGCTAGACGCCGGGCAGCCGGCAAAGCAAGGAGGTTTATCATGGTTAAGAAGGCCTCGATCGTTCTAGTGGCGGTATTGCTTACCGCTATCCCCCTCGCAGCCCAGACAGGCTGGATAAACACCTACGGAGAGGCGATGTGGGATTGGGGCCGGTGGGTCGAGCAGACCGCAGACGGCGGATACGTCCTCACCGGACAAATAACGACTCACGGAGAGCCTGGGCCGTTTGAATGGGTTTATCTGATAAAGACCGATCCCGAAGGAGACACATTATGGACTCGTGCTTGGGGAGGAAAGGATGTATTTTCAAGGCTAGGCAACCAAGGTTACTGCATCCAGTGTACCTCTGACGGCGGATACGTAATAGTAGGGCTGGCAACTATGGGTCTCTACGTATGGCTTATCAAGACCGATGAGGACGGCGACACCCTGTGGACCCGAATCTATGAAAGCGGAAAAGATGCTCACTGCATACGCCAGACCCCTGACGGCGGCTACGTCATTACCGGGGTGGGCGGTTCGGGATCCGGAGACCTGTGGTTACTAAAGACCGATGAGCACGGCGACAGCCTGTGGGCGCGGCTCTACGGTGAACAGGACGGACAGAAAGGCTACAGCGTGCAGGTAACTACAGACGGGGGTTGTATCATAACCGGGTATACCGGGTATGAGAGGGGCATGTGGCTTTTGAAAACCGATGAAAACGGCGATACCTTATGGACCCGTGTTTACAAAATTAGAGGCGAGAACACCGACAGAGGCCACTGCGTGCAGTTAACCAAAGACGGAGGCTACGTTATCTGCGGGGCAGCAGACCCCCACCCCTTTGGCGAGTCCGGTTACCTGTTCCTGTTGAAGACCGATTCTCTGGGCGATTCCTTATGGGCAAAGGTATACGGCGGTTCAGACTATGACGAAGGCCGATTCGTTTGCCAAACCCCTGACGCTGGCTATATTATAACCGGTGTAAAAGGGCTTAACCCGTTTGGCACAACCGGTTACCTCTGGTTGTTGAAAACCGATTCACTCGGTGATACCCTGTGGACAAGGTTGTATGGTGAAAACGAAAATGATGCCGGGGAGTGTGTTCAACTGACCGCAGACGGCGGCTACATCATCACCGGATATACGAAATCATACGGTACTGACGGGTCAAGGGATATATGGCTCATCAAAACCGATTCCTTAGACAACGTAGCTGTAGCCGAGGAACCGCACGTAACACCCGTAACACAATCCGATTGGCAGATTCCAGTTTCGGTTGGACGCCGGATAGTGTTGCAGTATACCGATAGACCGCAGGGTTTCCACGCTCAGGTTTTCGACGCATCGGGCAGAAAGGTGGACGAGGTGCACGCAACTGAATCCTCTGGAATGATTGCTTGGGGGAGGTGTTACGGGCCGGGGGTCTACTTCATTGTGCCGACTGACGGAGAGGTGAAAGCCCAAAAGGTCATCCTGATTAAATAAAGAACATACAAGGGTGGCTGTTCCACATTTCACCTGCCCCTGCGATCTTTTTGCCGAAGGCAAAAAGGAGCATTTATTCAAACAAGGTCGGCAGTTCAACCGAAACCAGAAAGGCGGTTATCGTAAAGTAACTTTTCTAAATCCCTCAGAGGCGTCGGGTAACGGCGTCCTTGACTTCCAACACTCCCCGTAGTAAACTTACGCTATGACCCTTGGAGCGGAAATCGTCAAGGTGGCCGATCTGGCGCGGCTTGAGTTAACGGCGCAGGAACAGAAACGCTTCGGCGCCGAGTTCGAGAAAATAGTCGCCTACTTCGCGGAACTCCAGCGATTGAAGCTTGAAGGCGAGCTGCTTCTCGGCTACCCGTGTCCACGCACCCCTGATGAACCCAGGGATTACGCCATCGAGGTAGAAAGGCTCTCCAAACACCTCAAAGACGGATACTTTAAGATCCCGCCGCTGCTGGCATGAGTAAATTGCCGTCCCTTTCCGCTCTCGCCCTGCTCCTCGATCACGGTGAGTACACCGCTACCAGAATCGTTGATGAGATCGAGGCCAACATAGCCGCCAACGAACCGCAAACGAACGCCTACATAAATCTGTTCATCGAGGAAGCAGAGGCTAAGGCCCGGCGTCTGGATACTGAGGGAGTGCGTCCCGGCGAGGACAAACCTTTAGCCGGTATTCCCATCGCCATAAAGGACAACATATGCGTTGCCGATAAGCCTTGCACCTGCGCTTCAAAGATACTGGAAGGATTCGTGGCATCCTATGACGCGACGGTGGTTAAGAGGCTGAAGGAAGCAGGGGCGATCATTGTGGGCAAGACCAACCTCGACGAGTTTGCGATGGGGTCATCGAACGAGAACTCGGCCTACGGCCCGGTTCGCAATCCGCTGGATCCGGAGAGAGTGGCGGGCGGATCATCAGGCGGCTCGGCTGCAGCGGTCGCTTACGGCGGGGCGGTGGCTGCTTTAGGGTCGGATACCGGGGGCTCAGCCAGACAGCCTGCGGCGTTCTGCGGACTGGTAGGGTTCAGACCCAGCTATGGCCGAGTGTCGCGCTACGGGCTGGTGGCGTTCGCATCGAGCCTTGATCAGGTGTGCCCGATCACCAGAACGGTCGAGGATGCTGCGCTTGTCTATTCGGTGATAGCCGGTCCTGATCCCGACGATTCTACCACTTATCCTTCCGAGCCTGATGAGATGGATTTGACCGACGAGATCAAGGAAGGGACGAAAGTAGGTTACATAAAGGAGTGCTTTGACGACCTGGAGGACGAAAGGGTGAGCGACGCGGTGCTTCGCCCGTTCAGGGATGCGAGGGTAGAGCTGGTGGAGGTGAGCGTGCCGCTGGTGAGACTCTCGGTAGCCGGCTACCAGCTTGTCGCCATGGCCGAGGCGTCTTCGAATCTGGCAAGATACGACGGGATTCGCTACGGACGACGGGTAGAGAGGTTGGGATTGAAGGAGACCTACGCTGTCACCAGAGGTTCCGGGTTCGGCGACGAGGTAACGCGCAGGATACTTATCGGAACGTTCGGACTTTCAGCCGGTTACATAGACGCCTACTACAACACCGCCTTGCGGTACAGGGCGGCGCTGGCCGCCGAGTTCGAGGAAGCCTTCAAGAAAGTGGAGTTCCTGCTCTCCCCTACCGCACCGACGCCCGCGTTCAAGCTGGGCGAGAAGATTGCCGATCCTCTGGCCATGTATCTATCCGATATCTTTACCGCGCCCGCTGCGCTGGCGGCCCTGCCCGCGATCTCGATACCCGCCCCGGACAAGGTGGACGGCCTGCCAGTGGGGATTCAATTAACCGCGCCGCGGTGGCAGGATGCAAAACTCCTGGAGTTTGCCCATGCAGTCGAAAGACTATGAGATAATAATAGGGCTGGAGGTCCATGCCCAGCTTGCCACACGCTCCAAGATGTTCTGCCGGTGCGCGGTTGACGTTAACGCCCCACCAAACACCAAGGTGTGCCCGATATGCCTGGGGCTGCCCGGAGTTCTGCCGCAGGCCAACGACCAGGCGATCAAGCTGGGGATTCGGGCTGCACTTGCCCTGGGATGTGAGGTGAATCTTGAGTCGAGCTGGGCGCGCAAGCACTACTTCTCCCCTGACCTTCCCAAGGGATACCAGATCACCCAGTACGAGCGCCCTCTGGCAGAGCACGGGGAGCTGGAGCTTCCGGGAATGGATAAAAAGGTAAGGATTCGCAGACTGCATCTTGAGGAGGACGCTGGCAAGCTGGTGCATTCGACAAGGGAGACCCTGGTGGACTTCAACCGGTGCGGGGTGCCCCTGGCTGAGATAGTAACCGAACCGGATATTCGCAGCGTGGAGGAGGCGGACGCCTATCTCAAAGAGCTAAGACTGGTGTTACGGGCGCTGGGCGTCTCGGACGCTGAGATGGAGCGCGGGCATTTCAGATGCGAACCGAACATAAGCGTGAGACCGAAGGGCGAGGAGGAGCTGGGGGTTCGCTCCGAGATCAAGAACCTGAACAGCTTCAAGGCGGTGCGCGAGGGGATCCAGCGCGCGGCGAAAGATCAGATAGAGTGGTTGAAGCAAGGAAAAGAGATTGTGCAGACAACCTATCTGTGGGATGAGAAGCTAAGAGAACTCAGACCCATGCGGGTCAAGGAGACCGCGGCGGATTATCGCTACTTCCCGGAGCCTGACCTGCCGCCGTTGATCCTTGATGAATCGGAGATTGATGAGATCAAGGCGTCCCTGCCTGAACTTCCTGCGGCCAAACGAAAAAGGTTGATCGGTGCAGACCTCTCGGAACAGGATGCCGAGGTGCTTGCAGCCGAACCTCGCTGGGAGGAATACTTCACCGGGCTTCTGGATGCCGGTGCTTCGATAAAGGAGGCCTCCACCTGGCTCCTGAACGAGGCGCGAGGCATCTTAGCCGAACGCAAGGAGACGCTTGCCGAGTTCAAGGTGCCGATCGAAGAGTTGGCTTCACTCATTAAGTTGTTGAGAAATGGCAAGTTAACCCGCCCGGCGGCAAAGGAGCTTCTGACAGCCATGGCTGATAAGGGCAAGGGGGCAGCCGAACTAATGAAAGAACTCGATTTAGAAATCGTATCTGATGAGAATCTTCTAGAAGATACAGCAAGGAATGTGATAGCTGAGAACCCTGACGCTTGCGAGCGTTATCACAAGGGAAAGACGAATGTCATAGGCTTCCTTTTGGGCCGGTGCATGGAAAAGCTTCGCGGCAAGGCCGACCCCAAAGCAGCGAGAGAGATGCTTATGAAGCTGCTGTCCGAAGGCAAATGAATACAGATCTTAGGAGGATCAAGTGACCCGCTACCAGAAAGGTATTAGGACCATAATCCACGACTGTCTCGGAACGAAAAGGGAAGAACGGGCGATAGTGATATGCGACGGACCGAAAAGGAAGATAGGTCAAGACCTGTTCGACGCACTGGTCGCGTCAGGAGCCGAAGCGATACTCTGCGAGATAATCCCGCGCAGGCAGCACTCCGAGGAGCCTCCCAAGTATGTGGCCGATCTCCTGCGTTCGGCGGACGTATTCCTGGTGCCCACATCCAAGTCAATGACCCACACCCAGGCGCGGCGCAAGGCGGTCGCCAACGGCGCAAGAGGAGCCACCCTGCCGGACGTCACCGAGGAGATGATCGCTCGCACCATGAGCGCGGACTATCGAGATATTCACAAGCGCACCACGAAGCTGGCCAGGATGCTCAAAGGTGCCAAAAAGGTGCACATCACAACCAAGGCGGGCACCGACGTCCAGATCGTGGTGGATGGCCGTGATTTCCGGCTGGATACCGGCGTTCTCGCCAGGCCCGGCTCTTTCTCCAACCTGCCCGCAGGAGAGCTCTACGTTGCGCCTGCGGAGGGTAAGAGCTCCGGCATAGTCGTCTTCGATGCAAGCTTCTCAGGGATAGGCATGCTTTCAGCGCCGATCATTATCGAGATAGAGAAGGGTAAGGCGGCAAAGATCAAGGGAGATAAAGGTAAGCTTTCAAGGATGCTGGATGCCGCAGGCCCCAATGGCCGCAACCTGGCAGAGCTTGGTATAGGCACAAACGATAGAGCCAGGATTACCGGCAACGTTTTGGAGGACGAGAAGGTTATGGGTACGATCCATCTGGCGTTCGGGGATAACTCGACCTTCGGCGGCAAGGTAAAGGTAGATATTCATCTCGATGGTCTTGTGCTCAAGCCGACCGTAGAGGTGGATGGAAAAGAGATCGTGAAGAATGGTCGCCTCATGCTTTAGGCTGTGCTTGCTCCTCCTGCTTCTGGGAGCAGGTGAGGGCCGCATACGACGCATCCGGTTCAAGGGAAACCGCCACTTCTCCAACTCGCGGCTCAGCAACGTTATCTACACCACCCGCAAGGAGTTATATAGCCCTTCCATGGTAGTGGCCGATTCGGCGGAACTGGTAAGATTCTACCGCAACCAGGGCTTCAGCTGGGTTGAGGTGACCACTCAGTATCTTGCATCCAGAGATAAACTTACCTACTATATAAATGAAGGTGAAAGGCTCAAGGTCAAAAGCATCAGAACCATAGGAGCCTCGGCAAGCGATGAAAATGCTATCCTTGCCAAAATTCCTCTCAAGAAGAGATCCCCCTTTACACTGTTTGGAGAGCAGGAGACCGAAAGGTTGACGAAGAAATACTACAAGGACCGCGGCTACCCCTACGTGGTGGTTAATATAGATACCGTTACTTATGGGACCGAGGTAGAACTGACCTTGAGCGTAGTCCCGGGCAAGCGTGCCTGGATCTCAAGCATCAGCTTCAGCGGCGTTGCCCCTTCGGCGGTAAATCCAGACTTTCTCCTGCGGACAACCGGGTTAAAAGCTGGGGAGCGCTACTCGGCCGCGAGGCTTGACCGAGCCAGTCGGCTTCTCTACTCGACCTCGTTGTTCTCGCGCGTCAGGATGAACCTTCTAACGGTCTCCTCAGGACGTGAGGACTCCCTTGATGTAGTCTTCCAACTAACCCCTGCCAAGACACGCGCCGTGCTTGTAGGAGGCGGCATTCAGACGGCTGAGAATGAGTTCATACCTGACAGGCTTCTTCTTTCCCTCGGTTGGGAGCATCTCAATCTCTTCCGCCGAGGCATAACATTATCCAGCGAGGTTACCCTGAGCCCAACCTTCCGAGGCAACTACGAGACTGGTTTTGAGATACGCAACCGCTATCCGAACATTCTGCCCTGGGGACTGGCACTTGCCCTTTCACCCTACTGGAAGCACCGCCTTAACCGCGATACGGTTAACATCTTTACCCACACCCTGGGAGGAGAAGCGGGAATCGAGAGGGATTTTTCGGATAAACTGAGGGCAGGCCTCTCGGCGCAGGCCAAGCAAGTTTGGCAAATCCCTGAAAACTTGCCCTTTGATGGAACCGGCTCAACCAACTTCATGCGTTTATCTCTCATCTACGACAGCCGCGACGACTTCTTCAATCCCAAAAGCGGGGTATTCTTCTCCCCCTATGCGGACTGGGCTGGCAGGCCTTTCGGTGGTAACAACGACTTCTTGCGGTTTAATGCCGAGCTGCGCAACTACCTTGCTTTACCGTTTGGCTCGGTGCTTGCCTGGAGGCTTCGCGGCGGTCTGATCGCTCCGCATTCAGGTATGACATACGAGAATATATCTTTATTCGAGAAGTTCACCCTTGGGGGCTCGGGCACCGTTCGTGCTGTCTCGGACCGTGCCCTCGGCCCTGATTCAATCCTGGTCAACTTCCGACCCAACCCGCCTGATTCTGTGACCGGAAAAGCAGACACCACTTGGTTTTTTGACCACTATGGAACCTTTCTGCTCCTCTACTCATTCGAGCTGCGCACCCCGTATATGTTCAACAACCTGATAGGCTTCGCTTTCTTCGTGGACGTAGGAATGTGTGCGCGCGATGCCGACGCGATCCGGGATGAGGACCGTGCCTGGGGACCGGGCGCAGGGATCAGGATAAACACCCCCATAGGGCCGGTGCGTATCGACTACGCCAAGAACGCCGCCGAGCCTTTCAAACCGTTCAAAGAGAGCTGGACTCTTGGCGGAAGGATCGAACTTGGCTTTCTTCAAGCGTTTTAGGCTTCGTCGGGACGAGCGCCATCCCGCTCTGAACCCCTGGCGGAGATGGATGCGCTTCCTGATAATCGCCGCAGTCTCCCTTATAGGGATGGCAGCTATGGCCTACTTCCTTAGAACCCCGCTGCGCGACGACATCATCCGGCAGCTCTTGAGGATCGCCGAAGAGCAAGGTGTCTGCGTTGACTACGACGCCGTGTGGGGCGACCTCTTCGGCGGGATCAACCTCTCCAATCTTACCGTAATCCAGGATGCAGATCATCACTTCCAGGCGGATCGCGTGCATCTGTCCTATCGCCTTATCCCTTATCTTCTTGAAAAACGCATCGATATAAGGTCGGTTCGGTTAATCCGGCCCCGCGTGCGCTGGGTGCTGCCTTTAGAAAAAGAGGAGGAGAGAGAGCCGCTGGATCCTGGCTTCTCGCTTGACCTGGCTTCATTTCACATCCGCAACGGTCGTGTGGAGCTGGCAGACACCTTGACGGTTGAGGGAATCCAGCTCGACATAAGCTTACGCGTGCGTCCGCACCATATCAATGGACGCCTGCGCCGCGCCTCTGCCCTCCTTCGATTGAACGGCGAGGAGCGTCTGCGCCTGCGTTCGGCCAAGACCAACTTCGCCTACGCAGCACCTGATACCGTCCATCTGGACGATCTGCTCCTGCTCACCCAGCGCTCCAAGATCAGGGGCGAGATACATCTTGAAGGAGGAGGTTGGGGTGTGTGGTTTAAGGAAGCCAGCATTGATCTTTCCGAGATTGATCCCGAAACGCTTGAAGGCCGCCTTGCCGCCCAGGGCAGGGTGGGAGAAGACAGCACAGGTTTTGGTGGGGGATTCACGCTCGACCTTGAGGGTGCAAGGGTCGGCGAGTTCAGCCTCTCGGATGTGAATATGGTACTAGAGGGAGAGGGGGGAAACTTCGAGATCTCACTCTCTGCAAGCGATCCTGGCCTGGGAAGGATAACGAGTGCGGGCACTATGCGGTTGGAAAGGGAGGGCGTAAGTGTTGATCTTGCTATTGAAGAAGTTGCGCTTTTCCCTGCCTCGGGCTGTCCTGTGAGCTTCAAGGGCAAATTAGCCGCAGGCTACAGCTTGCAGGAGAAGGAGGTGGAGATCAAGGGTACGCTGGAGGAGATAGGCATCCACACGATGCGTTGGGAGCACTGTCGTTTCGACGCCGCGTTTGCCGGAGAAACAATCAGGCTGCGTGAGTTCCTGCTAACGCAGGGGTTCGCACGTATCCAGGCTGAGGGGGTATTCTCGCCGGATACAATCACAGGCTCGGTGGGCATCCAGAGCTTCCAGATGGCAAGCCTGGGCGAACTCAACCCCCTGGGTGCACCAGCCGAGGTGGATGCGGAGTTGGAGGTTGAAGGGGATAAAGACGCTCCAAAAATCTCAGGGATTGTCCTTGTTCGTTCTGATGATGCGTTCTTTGAAAGGATAGAAGCGAATCTTGCGTCCTTCGATCCATTAAACTTCGCCGGAACAGCAACCCTTGACGTGGGAGGAGTCACCGGAGTTGTGAAAGAAAAACTTGACCTTAAGGCCACTATCGAAGACGGTTTCCTTGAGGCCGCTGCATCCGCCGGTCCTGATATGTCTTTAACAACCAAGGGGCTGATAACATTGGACTCCGAAAACAAGATCTATGAATACGGTTGCGAGAGGCTTACGTTGGTCGTCTCCGCGGATACAATCGAGAACCGCTTCCCCTTTGTTCTGGGTCAGGCTGCAGATTCCATCTATCTAAGCCCTACCTTCCTGTTCGTGGGTGCTGGCGAGCTTGCCACCGCAGGTTCGTGGCGAGCGGGCGAGCTGCCGCGCTGGGAACTTTCGCTCTACGATATTGAGCTTGCCACCCTTGGCCGGATATTTAACCTGCCTGCGAACTCGGGCGGCTTAATATGGGGGCAGATAGCCAGCCGCGGAGAAACCGAAAACCGGACTATACACCTTGACCTGGGTGCTACGGATCTGCACGTAGGGGATATGGAGGCCGACAGCCTGAGTTTTACAGGCATTCTCGATACCTCAAAACTTGAGTTCGACGTGGCTTTTATCCTCGCCCAGAGTCGCTCCACCGCCAGAGGCTACCTGTGCTACGACCTGAAGGACAGCATACCTATACAGTCTTTCGATGTCCATGCACATCTCGATAACATCGGGGTATGGCCATTTGAGTTCCTCAAGGATATATTGGAGGTTCGGACCGGAGAGGTCAAAGGCGAGCTTCACGCATCAGGGACTCTTGCTAATCCAGATATAGAGGGATGGGTAAACGTTCGCAATGCTGAAGTTTACGTGCCGGTAATAGACCTTACCAGTGAACGCACCGATGCTGACATCCTGTTTGACAACGGCAGGGTGATAGTAGATCGCCTCGACGCAAATATAGGTGGGGGTAGTATCGAGGGTCGGGGGGATTACACCCTGTTCACCGAACCCTATCCGTTCTTCTTCGGTCTTCGTGTGAAGGAGGTAACCTTCTCACCCGACAGACACATCTCAGCGGTTTGCAACGGTATCCTGACTCTGGAAGGAAGCCATATAACCCCGCTTATGATAGACGGCAAGATAAATCTTAAGGAAGCCCTCTTTACTTACGGATTAGGCGACGAGATGCGAGTTATTTCACCGGCTGCCACTGCACCCGACCCGTCCCTGCCGCCACCACCTCCAGTCTACGTTAACCTGGATATCCAAGGCGAGAAAAATATCTGGATACGCAACAACGACATGGACATCGAGGTGATACCAGATCTTGAGATTATAGTGCGCGATGACCCGATGCCTCAGATAGTAGGGGAGT
>JAYELY010000252.1:0-10704 GCA_034717795.1 Caldifarciminota bacterium | reverse complement strand
ATGGGATCCAACGCCCTCTACTTTGGCATCGAACTCGTTGCGGTTTATCCCTTCCACTCGCCCATCCCCTGCCTGAGCGTGGACTTCTATAATGAACAATACGTCTATGCGGCCCCGGACAACAACGGCGTGTTCTTTGAAAGCACCGACGGCGGGGTCTCCCTGTCGATCTCTGGAATATCTAGCCACTAAGTCTTTACCCCTTAACAACTTACATTTTTCATTACCTTTCTTTATCCTTTGAGGGACATCAACCATCTTGTTTTTTAGTTCGGAGAGTGGAGGAAAAGCCAGTGGATTTCATTCTGAACCTGCTTCGTGTACCTCCAGGGATTTTGGTGTAGTCGGCGTGCTATTTATCGATTAAGGTTTTACTGAGGCTTACTCCTGGTGGTACGCCCTCTGCCGGAACGGATACGCTCCAGGGTTTCGATCAATGCGGTGACCTCTTTTATGTCTTCCCTGGCGCGGACTGCAAGATCGCTTGAAGGATCAAGCCGGATCACCTCCCTCCAGGCCGCAATTGCATCCTCGTAGTGCTGGGCCGCGTAGTAACGATTCGCCTGGGCCATAAGACGCTCCTGCTTCCTGCGAACGTCAGGCGAAACTACATGGGTAGCGGTATCCTGGTCAACAGGTTCAGCCTCGGTAAGATAGACCGTATCCACACGTCCGGGGAGGTTGCGATATACAATTACCTCCCTGGTTCTTTGAGCGCGTACGTTTCTCACGTATGCGATGCCGAACCGCCAGGTCTCCTCCATGAAGCCCTTGCGGACCCAGAGCCCGCCGCGGTCGTCCGCGTTGTCTAAAAAAAGGCCTGCCCCCCACTCCTCGGTTGTAACAACACTCTGTATCTTTATCCACTCAAACGGCTCGTAGGCCAGCCCGCCGCCTATGCGGAAATGGGGAGGTCCGATCTCGCCCGCGGCACCCACGAGAAAATCCAACCCTTCAACCTGTGGGATCGGGATCGGCACCGCGGCCCCCACCTGGGCAATAACGCTTAAGTGACCGGTATCCTGCGCGTTCCAGAGCTTCGGCCCCAGAGATAGCCCCACGTACTCCCTCCACTGAAGCCCAAAACGCAAAGAAAAGGTTTGATCATGACCCAGGGTATCAAAGGAAACGCTGAAGGCGCCTCCCATTGCAAGGGGGCGTGTCAGATGACCGGCGCCGAGCGAAAAACCCCAGTCATGGATATTCTTGTGTACCGAGGCAGCCAGGGGCCAGTCTTGATACCTGTATGCGACCCCTGCGAGATTGTAACGGAACAAACCCTCTGCCGCCACACCGACTTCAAGCGAATCAAACCACGCCAGCCCTGAAGGGTTATACTCAACGGCAAAGACCCCCTGCTCAAGCATCATCCCGACATCCGAGGCCGATGCAGGGCCGGTTCCGAACCAGCCGTTGGGATAGCTAACAAGGAGGAGCGCTAGAAAAGCAGTCATCTTTCTAAGGCAAGGGCAGTCGAGCGGTTGCGGCCGTTTTCTTTTGCCAGATAAAGGGCGCGGTCCGCGGCGGCTATCAGACGATCCAGACTCGTCTCTTCCCTCGCGGTCGTTATACCAACTGATATGGTTACCGTAAGCCGGTTCTCACCCGTCCCCTCGATACGGTCCAGAGAAATCGGTTCCGATCCCACGGCTTTGCGCACCCTCTCCGCGATAACCCACGCCGTCTCCTCGTCAGTCTCGGGCAGCATCACCGCAAACTCTTCGCCTCCGTAACGCCCTATAATATCTATACCCTCGCGGGTAGCAACCGAGAGCCGACGAGCTATGGAGCGCAGCACCACGTCACCTGCGGGATGGCCGTAGGTGTCATTGATTCGTTTGAAGTGATCTATGTCGCACATCAAAAGCGAGAGTGGCCTCTCGTAGCGGATGGAGCGGCGCAGCTCGCCTGCCAGGAGTTCAAGGAAGTAACGCTTGACGTAAAGCCCGGTCAGGCCGTCCTCGGTGGCCATCTTGAAGAGCCGCTTTATCTCCGCCAGCTTCTCCTGAATCTCATCGTAGGTGAGTTGAAGGTTACGGGCCATCTTGTTAAAAACCCGACCCAAGAGACCCAACTCGTCCCGCGAACGCACCTTGACACGTGCGGCGAGGTTTCCTTTCGAAAGCTCAAGTGCGTGTTTCTTAAGCTTTGATACCGGCACCGTAAAGAACATGCTGAATAACAAGGATAAGAGCACGTTTACCCCCAGGATACCGCCGAGCATGGGTAAAACCGTCATTAAGGCGTCGCGGATCGCGCGGTCAAGAACACTTGGATCGATACGCACCTGGGCGAAACCCAAGGTATCGGAACCTATAAGCAGGGGCGAGGTAAACGTAAATCCGTCCGCCGGCTCGCCCAAGACTGAATGGATAGAGTCGGGATGTTGAAAAATGGAGACCCTTTCTTGACCATCGTCATCCTCGATTTCTTCCCTGAGCCTTGTGGCCTTAACTGCGTCAAGGCAGAGTACCGGGAATCCGTTCCAATCAAAAAAAACGGCCTCCAGAACCCCAGGGCTTTCAACAGTCTCGCTTAAAGCAGCGCTCAGGACGCGCTCCTTCTCAAAGGACGATGAAGGACGCTTAAACAAGAAGATCGAATCGGCAAGACGCAGATACTCGGACTCACGTGCTATAAGATTAAACGCTACCCTGTCAACACCGGCCAGCTGCTTGGCCAACAACTCACCCCTGCGCGCAAGCTCGTCACGAAGAACGTTTTGTTCATAACGAATGAGAAAGTAACCAACCCCGGCAACGCTCAGGAGAACGAGAAGACTCACCACCAGAGGAAGCTTAATCTTTAGACTCACAAGGTGAATAATAGGGAAAGGGGCTTGCTTGTCAACGTTTAGGGAACGAATGATCTTCAGTGAGTATCAGATACTTACCCTGCTGAGTTATACCTGAGCGTCAAGGATTTCGCTCATTCATCCTTCTCCGGCCGCGAGTAGTCCTTTGGAGTATCAGTACCTTTTTTCTGAGCCGGCGGCTCCTTTAGGCTCTCATAGATGAAACCGGGTTCAGTAGGGGTGGTTGGTCGTGGTGTTGAAGGTTCCGGGGCAGGTGACGGGTGTTCTTTCTCCTTGATCGGTTTGAAGTATTCGTCAAGGAAGTATGGGGCTGCGGCCTTGGTTTCAGGTCTGCCGGGTTGCTCGCGCATCTCAGGTTTGGGTTTAGTGGGTTTTTGTATTGATTCCCGAGGCGCAAAATCTGCCGGAGGAAGACGAGGCTCGACCCCAAGGCTGGCTGCGATTTGGGGGGAAAGAGGCCTCCCTGAAACGGTGTAGCCGGTATAGCGACCGAACTCATCCTTGGCAGGTTTGAATGGCGAACGATTCCGGGCATCGCGCATCAGGAAAAGCGATACCACAACCGTAACAGCCAGCAGGGGAAACAGCCACAGCCATGCCAGACGGTGATAGGGCCACATCGCGATCAGATCGTAAAGGCCGTGAAGGAACACGGCAATGGAAAACCCGGTAAGTATCAGAAACGGCTTGGCCCATTTACGTTTTGCGAACTTGGCCCTTCCGGCAAAGTAGCCTATGAAAAGCCCGAACATCGCGTGAGCAGGCACGGCTGTGAAGGCCCTTATAAAGGCTACAGGGACTCCTCCCATCAACACATACATCACATTCTCTATGGCTGCGAACCCTAAGGCGGCGGCAACCGCGTACATAATCCCATCGTAGGGCTCGTTCATGTGTTTGCTCCAGTAAACCGGAATAAAGAACGCGAGCGCCTTGAAAAACTCCTCGGTCAACCCTATCTCTATGAACGTCATGAATGCAAGTTCGCCTACAGTGAGTGCCGAGATGTCATACGATATATGCACCCATAAAATCTCAACTATTACAACCGGGATGGCCGAAACCACTCCAGCGCCGAGCGTAATAAGCAGGTATTTGAGTGGCTCCCGTTCATAACGATCCTTAATCCATAAGAAGAAAAGAATCGCCACCACCGGCCCAAGCGCCAGCGTAAAGATGTTCATGGCTTCTCCTTAAGCGATTCCAGATAGACCTCTGCCGCCTTTACCTCGGCACGTTTCTTGCTCCCCGCCTCACCACAAGCCACGAGCTTACCTTCAACAAACAGTCCTATGCGAAAGCGCGGACAATGGTCTTCGCCCTCCTTAGACAGAACCCGGTATTCGAACGGAACGCCAGAAAGACGTACGTTCAATCTGGACTTGGCATCGAATGGAATCACCGAAAGATCGATGTGAGGCTGGACCTGATTACTGAAGAACTTACGGCATGCACGCAATCCCCGGTCAAGATAGAGCGCTCCAACAACAGCCTCAAAGGTGCTCGCCAGTATGGAGGTCTTTTCCCTGCCGTCGTTCTCCTCGCTGCGCCCAAGACGAAGAGCATGGTCTAATCCAAGCTTGCGTGCAAGCTCGGCCATGAACGCGCCCGAGGAGTAGCGGTTCTTGAGCTTGGAAAGCATCCCCTCATCCGCGTGATCCAAAGCCTCGTAGAAGTACTCGCGAAGGAGCAGTTCGTAAACCGCGTCGCCCAGGAATTCGAGCCTCTCATACGATGTACGGCGGTCGCCGGTCTGCTCGTGGGCGTATGATGGATGGGTTAACGCACGCTCCAGAAGATCCTTACGGCGAAAGGAGACCTTGAGCATTTTTTGAAGTTTTCGCACATGCCGGGAGCCGGACTCGAACCGGCACGGAGTTTCCTCCGAGGGATTTTAAGTCCCTTGTGTCTGCCAATTTCACCATCCCGGCCTAAGGCTGATTTTAACGGGAGAATACTGAGATGTCAATGTCAAAACCAACCACAGATTACGCAGATTGCACGGATTAAATAAGATGTCATCGCGAGTGAACGAAGTGAGCGAGGCGATCTATTCCCGAAGGGAATGCTCCGATTATATCCTCTTCCTTGATGAAGGAGGTATCCCCTTCCCCGACGCTTCTTTGAAGCGTCAACCCCTTCCACCAAGGAAGGGGAACTCTCAACCCACGACAACCAAAGATCAAGTTAATCCCCCTCCCTGGTGGAGGGGGGAAGGGGGAGGGGAAATTACCTTACCAGCACCACCTTATACGTCTCGTGTGCCGCGCCACCCTCAAGTCTGAAGAAGTAAACTCCGGGTGAGAAGTCATGGTGTGTTACGGGCCAGGTGATTGTGCCGGACGCGCCAGTTGCATGTACCTCATCAACCTTGCGCCCTGTTACGTCGAAGACAGCGAAGCTGGCGGCAAAGCCTTGGGGTTGATCCGTGTAACGCAGCACGATCTGTGGGCCGATGGAGGTTACCAGCTTCCAGCCCCATGTTTCAATAACCGGTTCCTCGATAGCAGCATCCACGTAACCTAACGAATCGGTCTTGATTAACCAAAGGTCATAATCTTCGGTATCTGGATAGTAGGTAGATCCTGTCATAATGTAGCCGCCATCTGAAGTTTGTCTCACCCACCTAGTGTAGTCAAAGCCACCCACTGTGTAAGTGCGCGTCCAAGCCGCATCCATCCCATTATCTGTCTTGATTAAACCAATTCCTCCCTCACTATTGCCCAACAGAATGTAGCCTCCATCCTCCGTTAGATGCAAGGGTTTACCATCCGCCGGGCATATTTTCTCCCATGGATAGTCCCCGTAAATGTAGCCCATTGGGTCCGCCCAAACCAGCCAAAGACAGAAATCAAATCCCTCTATCTCAGTGGTACCTGCGACAAGGTAGTCTCCGTTATCCAACTCCTCAACGTAGATTCCCCAACCGTCGCCCTCACCTCCATAGCTACTCGTCCAAAGGATATCACCCAAAGAATCGGTCTTCACCAGGCCGAGATCACCTTCTCCTCCAGCACCAGTAATGATATAGCCGTCGTCCGAGGTCTGTTTAACACACGAAGCCTGATAACAATCTTCACAATCGTAGGTCCGTTCCCAGATGATCTCCCCTAAGGAATCGATCTTGAGGAGCCAAAGGTCCCGGTCCTTTCGCCCGGTGATGATGTAAGCTCCTTCTTTGGTTGGTTCTATCCAGATACCCATAAACCCGTCGCCATCGTATGTTCGTGTCCATACAGTGTCTCCCAAGGAATCCGTTTTCAGCACCCAAGGGGTGAAATACTCCAGTCCGAATGAGGATGTTGTTCCAATAACGACGTAGCCACCGTCCGGGGTCTGATGTACTACTTCTCCATCGTCGTCCTCTTTCCCACCGTAGGTGCGTGTCCAAAGGACATCCCCTAGAGAATCGACCTTGAGCAGCCAAAGATCGCTTTCGCTTGCACCGAAGGAACATGTCCCCCCCACAACGATGTAGCCGCCATCAGAGGTTTGCTGCACGCAGTAACCCCCATCGGCTTCTTCTCCTCCGTATGTCCGTATCCAACCAGCGGCGGCTGTGGTAGATATAAGGACTGCGGCCATGACCACCAGCAAGGTAAATCTTTTCATCTTTGCACCTCCAAGTTACATTAAAATATTACGTTAGTATTGAGGCTTGTCAAGTCTTTTCACCCCACACGTCTGCTTCACCCAACTGGGGCACAGGCTGGAGCACCCGGCTGGGCACGCTGAACCTGTGCTACATTAGCTTCCTCTGCGATCTTTTACCCTGAAGGGACACAAGTGTCCAAAGGGCACAAGGAGCATTAATGCCTGAGCACGACCTTGATGCCGCGGCGGTGGATTACGGTGCGAATGGCCTTGCGCCAATCGGACAACAGAAACTTGTGGGTAACCAGCTTCTCGATGCCTTCGATCTTGGGGAGAAGCTCTACTGCCCGCCTGAAGTCGGCATTTGAGTAGATGTAGGTCCCCAGAAGCTTCACTTCACGAAACCAGTGGGGAGAGAAATCGTGTTTCATCCCGCCTGGTGAGCCTAAAAGCAAAAGTTTGCCGCCCTCTCTTGCAGCCCACGAGGCCTGTTCCAGACTGGCTTTGCTTCCCGCGGCGTCGATCACCGCATCAAAACCGCCACGCCAGCCAGTCGGCCCGATTATGGCTTTGTAGGACTTTGCCCCTACTTCATGAGCCGCTTCCCGGACATCGCAGTGAACCAGGTCCGCTCCAAACTCACCGGCCAGTTCGGCTTGCAATGGATACCGCGCCGCCACGTGAATCTTACCTTTATAGCCGAGTATCCGTAATACCTTCACCGCAAGCAGTCCGATGGTACCTGCGCCGATCACCAGCACCTTGAGGTCGGTTGAGAAGTCAAGGTTGCGCAGCCCCCGCAGTACCACAGCCAAGGGTTCTGCAAGCACCGCCCGCTCGTCGGGAACGCCATCAGGGACAGAATGGATCATATCAGGATGTGCGACAATTTCCTCTCCCCAACCGCCGGGCAGGTCGCGGCAGAAACCTAACATGCCGGGCGCAAAGTCACCTTCGGCGGTGTTATGGCAGATACCTTCTTCGCCTCTTGCACACGCAGCACACAGCTCTAACCCCCGTTCTCTACAGGCGAGATTTGGATTCACCACCACCCGCTTGCCGTCCGACTCGCCCAATATCTCATGACCAAGGACAGCCGGAAAGGAAAAGAAAGGCGACAATCGCGGCGAGTTCTTGCCGTATAAAAGCGCCAGGTCAGATCCGCAAATCCCGCAAAGACGCACCTTAACCCGTTTCCAACCCGGTGGAGCGCAAGGCTCCGCTATGTCAACCAGACGAAGAGGAAAGAGGGAGACCGGATAGGTTTTTTTAAGAATCCTTGCCAGAAGATAGCGTGGAATAGATGGGCGGCAGCGAAGCGCCTTCATCGCATAGGGACATGTTTGATGAGCTTGCCGTCGATGCGGTCGAGGATGTCGGCAAGGCTTCGTCCGGTAATGGTCAGGCCGTGGTTCTTGAGTCCCACCACCGCGCTGGCCGGATCAGGGCCTTCGCGTACCTTCTCTGCAACCGCCTGGCCCAGCTGATATGTCCCGCACGGGTAATGGAAAATGGTTGTCGGCACCCCCTGCATCCAGGCGTGAACGTGGATGATGGCTCCTACTTCGGGGTACTCTTTGTATATCAGCCAGTGCTCGATGGCGTCTACCGAGACCCTGCGCGGTTCAACGTTCGGCGGCACTGAGAGGACGATGGCGTTCGCCGTCGCGTCGTAATCCTTAACCAGAAGGATATCCCTACCGATCTCTGAGAGGTTGGATTTATCCACTCCTGAGGCGCTCATCCAGAAACGGTGATGATCCTGGCGAACCGAAAGGTTCCCGTAGGAGAGTCCGCCGATCCCGTAAAGACGCTTGACATGGCGAAAATCCTCCGCTGAAAGGATCTTGTCAATAGGAAACGCGGCAGGCAGAAGATCCCATTGGCCGAGCTTGCGTCCTGCCTCGGAGAGTGAGCGGGTAAGTTCATCGCCCTGCCACAGCTCTGGCTCAAGGTCTTGCTCGAAGCGGTTATTTACTACAAGCACCGAGGATGCCATTGGATGAATCCGCTCAAACAGACGCTCGTAGAACCTGTCACCTTCGGGTTCTATAAAGTGAGCTAAATCGAGGGTTAGGAAGTGTGCTTCTTTGTTCGGGATGTAGACGAGAAGCATGTTGGAAAGACCGCGCACGAGATACGGATACCACTCCTTAATAGGGTCCTGGGGCGACTGTGAGGCTTCAAGCATCGAAACCACGAAGGTTGCCTGCGCCCTGCGCCGGTAGGGCTTGACCTCATCGGCGGTAATGAAGTTCAAAACCAGCCTGGGTGAGATGGAGTACCATCGGTAGTGGTAGCCGTGCGCTTCAAGGGTTTCCTTGAGCTTTAAGGCGAGTTTTTCCAGTGCAGGGGTGTGATCACCGTGGAAGCGAAACACCATCTTATCTTGTTTGTCCATATCGCATTATCCCCAGTCTGTTTGCATTGTCAAGGATATTCACCCCACACGTCTGCTTCACCCGACTGGGGCGCAGGCGCATCCGTGCGGGGACCCCATAGCGGCCGCAGGCCACACTGCGATCTTTCGTCCGAAGGACGAAAGGAGCATTAAAAACCCAAGGGAATCGGTTTTGAGAGAGAGTCCAAGTATCTGTCCTTCTACCATATCCCTGGAAGCAACCTGTACTTAACCTTCGCAGCATACTCTTTGTATCCATTCAACTCTTCCTGCAGTGTCTTGTCTTCCAGATAGGTTCTTGTTATTGCGAGGATTATCATCACACCGGCCGGGATCAGCGCATACATTGAACCGATTACGAAAGGAAGGTGAAGCGAACCTATCAGCATCCCTACGTAACCCGGATGTCGCACAAACCTGTAAGGACCGGTAGTTATGACCTTATGGTCCCTATCTTTCTGGATACGCACCGTACCCTCAAAGAAGGGATTTGACAGCATCGCCCATAGGGTGAGCGCAAAAGCAAACACGTAAACGGCTATACCAATAACTACGAAATAGGCAGGCAGCAGCGTCCAGCCGAACCTGCCTACATCCAACCCGGCCAGTGCCGGCATAACGATAAGTCCTAATATGAAATAGATAGGCAACAATATCTTATCCCAGGTCTTTGTTCCTTCCTTTGCTTTCGTCCTCTCGTGCGCAAGACCCGGCATGCACGTAATCATAATAATCGCTCCCGCCAGCGCCCCCACAAGAGCCATCCCGAAATATATCCACCCTCTAACGATGTTAAGTTTCCATGCCGCAAGAAAGAAACAAGCTCCACCAATGATCGCCGCCCGCAGCGACATCAAGGCACCGATTATCCCTCGCGTAGTTACTTTTGGGCGTTTTTGACGTTTCATATACTAATCTCCAATCTTAAGCCCAAACAGAGCAACACTACGATAGTTCTTACTTGCATCCTATCCCGCAGGATCAAAAGACCATTCTAATGATATTCTCGTTACATTGCTTGTCAAGGGTAATTTCCCACCCCCACCTCTATCCTCCCCTTTGATTGGGGAGGTAATATTTGGCTGATATATACCACTACTTCACCCCTCCCTTGACGGGAGGGGGTAGGGGGAGGGTGAAAACGCTTGCCTAAAATCATAAAAGGAATAATCTCATTGCATTCTCTCAGGCGTATGAAATTGCTCCCTTCGTTCGCCCTCCGGAACTCCGCAAGCGTCGTCCTCCGGAGCATCGGGTGTCTCCGACACCCTCGCAATGACACCCTCCTCTATCCTCCCGCATCAAGAGGGAGGAAGTATGTTGTAACGCATCTACCGTAAAATTCCCCTCCCCTGGTGGGAGGGGATAAAGGGGAAGGGGGAATTACCTCACCAGCACCACCTTATACGTCTCGGGTGACGCGCTGGACTGAACTTTGACGTAGGGGCCGGTTTTAAAACCGACCCGCAGATTTCAATGAATCGGGCCGACCTGAAGGTCGGCCCCTACGAACTACCAACTCGCATTAACAAAGGGAGCCGCGGGGCCCAACACACCTCATCTTACAGCATAATGTGGGTTATCCCCTCACCTCTAACTCCTCTCCCAGAGGGCGAGGAGAATTACCCCCTCTCCCTTCGGGAGAGGGATGGGGTGAGGGGGGTTGATTAACCTCCCAATCTGAGTAAACTTAGCATAGGTGAAGTTATGAAAACCCTCGAAGAGATAAAGGCGACGTTAAGGAGGCATAAACCCCTTCTCAGGGAGAAGTTCAAGGTAAACCAGATTGGGGTTTTTGGCTCATACGCCAAGGGTGAGGAATCCCAGGCAAGTGACGTGGATATACTGGTAGAACTCAATCAACCTATCGGCTGGGAGTTTGTTGACCTGAAGG
>JAYELY010000251.1:0-2102 GCA_034717795.1 Caldifarciminota bacterium | reverse complement strand
CGGTGAGGCTGGAGCCATCAGCCATAATTGTATTGCTGCCTCGATGGTTGTCTGGCAAACCGGATAGTGGATGGGGTTCTACGATTGAATAAGAAAGACGGTACGGGACGTAAGGGTAATCTGCCGAAGGCAGATTAAGGGGTGTTACGGGCGACTACCTCAATAAAGTTGGCAAATATCTCGTAGTGGTGCGAGGTATGCTCCACCTCAGGGTGGAACTGCACTCCGTAAAGCGGTCGGCTTTTATGCTTTATAGCCTCGAACAGGCAGTCCTTTGAATGAGCTAAAGCGAGGAACTCCTCCGGCAGCTCGTAGATCTCGTCGTTGTGCGACTCCCAGACCGTAAACCGCTCAGGCAGTCCCTTGAACAGATCATCCGCGTCGGTAATAATCAGTTCAGCCTTGCCGTATTCAGGAACCTTTGCCGGTCCTGCCTTGCCTCCGAAGTGAAGTGCAATGAACTGGTGCCCCACGCAGATGCCCAGGATCGGTATATTTAATCTATCCAGATAATCCCCTGTCACCCCCAGCTTGGGTATCTCCGAACCGATGCGAGGAGCGCCGCCACTCAATATCAATCCGTCCGCCTCGATTCCTTCCACCGGAGCGGTATTTGGAATGATATTGGTCTCCACCTCCAGTTCCCTGAGCATCCGCCACTCCCTATGGGTCCACTGCCCCCCGTTGTCGACGACGTCTACTCTCACTCCCACTCGATGGTTGCCGGCGGTTTGTGGGTAACGTCATACACCACCCGAATCACATCAGGTATGGCGTTGGTGATGCGGATGCCGATGCGCTCAAGCAGGGAGTAGGGGAGAGGCGAGGCGGACGCGGTCATGGCGTCAAGGCTCTCTACCGCTCTCACAACCACTGTCTCGCCGTAAGCGCGAACGTCGCCCCTCACCCCAACGCTCTTTACCGGCAGAAGCACGGCAAAATACTGCCAGGGGATCTCGCATTCGCCACGGTCGGCAGCGGCCTCTATCTCTTCCTCCACGATAGCGCACGCTTCCCTCAAGATGGCTGTCCTTTCACGGGTTGCCTCACCTAAAACCCTTACCGCAAGGCCTGGTCCTGGGAAGGGCTGCTTCTCCGCTATCGCAAGACCTAAATACCGTGCCACTTTGCGAACCTCGTCCTTGTACAGGTCGCGCAGAGGTTCCACCAATTTGATCTTCATATCCTCGGGCAGGCCGCCCACGTTGTGATGGGATTTGATGACATCCCGCAGCTGTCCGCCGGACTCGATCCAGTCAGGTGCGATAGTGCCCTGGATCAACGTATCCGCCTTGACCTTTTCCGCTTCCCGCTCGAATATCTTGATGAACAGGTTGCCGATGATCTTGCGCTTGCGCTCAGGATCGGTTACGCCGCGGAGCGCTTTGTAGAACTCGGCTGAAGCGTCCACAAAACGAAGATTGAGGCCCATACCTTTGAGCAGGGCTTGCACGTGCTCGGCCTCGCCTTTGCGAAGGTAGCCTGTGTCCACGAACACGGTGACCAGCCGCTCGCCGATGGCGCGGTTGACTAAAACCGCCGAGGTGGTCGAATCCACCCCGCCCGAGCATGCGATTATGGCCGTGTCCTCGATCTCGTTCTTCAGCTTTTGTATGCACTCTTCAACGAATCCGGCAGCGTCTTTCATAGGTTAAGTCTACGGGCAGGTGTTACGATGTCAAGAATTGTGGTTACCATCCTCGTAGGGGCCGGTCTCAGTGTGCCCTTCGAGAAATCAAGACCTGACGCGAAGCGGACTCCGCAGGCGTCAACGTCGGCCCCTACGAATCTTGGGAGAAGGTTCGCACTGCATGTTTGGGTTTAATGTAGGGGCGACGCATGCGTCGCCCCTACCAAAGATCGGCCCCTATGGAATTCTCTATCACTTGGGGTTAGCTTGTAGTGCGAGGCTTCAGCCTCGCTTTATTATTAAGCGAACCTGAAGGTTCGCATTCTTATCAATGTCCCCACAGCAGTCCCAGTTTGCCGCCGAGGTACAGGAGGCCGGCGAAGAGCGCTCCGCCGATGACGGCTAGGATGAATAAAAGCCTTGCATCCTCGCCCTTGTTCTTGCGGTCCCAGCCGATGAACGCAAGCACCGC
>JAYELY010000250.1:0-10791 GCA_034717795.1 Caldifarciminota bacterium | reverse complement strand
ATCGTTGCCACTACGATTCTCCTCCTGCGGTGGCGGCATGCAACGACCGGCTTGTATGGGTGTACACAAGATTCAACCCTGATACTATCTTTGAGGCGTGGGCGGTGATAACCGACTGGGACATGGGGATAGGGGTAGCCGAGCAGCCGCCCGTAACACACTACACCGACTGGGAGGTAGTTACCTCAATCGGCCCACAGATCGTTCTGCGTTACGCGGATCGTCCAGACGGTTTTCACGCTTCCATTTTTGACGCCGCAGGCCGCAAGGTTGACGAGATTCACGCGACTGAGGCGTCTGGAATGATTACCTGGGGGAGGTGTTACGGGCCTGGTGTTTACTTTATAGTGCCGCAAGACTCTCAAGCACCTGCGCTCAAGGTCGTTCTTGTGAGATAGTCTGGGGTCCCCGCAACGGCGCGAAGCGGCTGGTGAGGGGGCGAGATTGCTTCGCTCACCGGGTTCGCTCGCAATGACATTTTAGTTTAGGGGCGACGCTTGCGGAGCAATCTTCAGTCTTCCAATCTTCCAATCTGCAATCTGTAATCTTCCAATCTTCAATCTTCCAATCTGTAATCTTCCAATCTTCCAATCTGCAATCTGTAATTGCGACGCAGTCGCCCCCCTGCCGTCAGCCGTCAGCTGTGAGCTGTGAGCTGTTATTTGTCCATCTTTTGTCCAGCTTTTTCACCCCACGAATTTGCTTCACAAATCCGCGGGGACCCCGTACTTTTGACCAGTTTTTGTCCACCTTTTGGGTAGCTTTTGACCAGCTTTTGTCCAGCTTTTTTGTGACGAGTTGCACTCAAACCAGACGAGCGGAACGGTCTCGTGGGGCGAGGATCATAACCCTGGAGTATACTTCATTGTGCCTGAAACTCAGGGAGCGGTCCGGGCGCAGAAGGTTGTGCTGATTCGGTAACCCTCTTCCCAGCCCTCTGCCAGACGGTGGCACTTCGTCCCGAAGGGAAATGGAGTAATGGTTCTCCTCGCCCTCTGGGAGAGGAGTTAGAGGTGAGGGTCTGCGATCTTTTGACCTCTGGTCAAAAGGAGTATTTTAGCAGGGTCCCCGCGACGGCTTCAGCCGGAAGTGCGTTCGTGGGGTGTTTTAATTATTCGCCCCAGCCCAGCTTGCGCTTTGCATCCTCACTCATCATCTTGGGGTTCCAGGGTGGGTCCCAGGTGAGTTCGAGCTTAACGTCCCTCACCCCTTCCACTGCTCGCACCGCCTGCTCGGCTTGCCGGGTAAGCATGTTTGCCAAAGGGCAGCCGGGAACCGTAAGCGTCATACTGACGTGAGGTACATCATTCTCCACCTGAACGTCGTAGATCAAGCCAAGATCAACGATGTTGATTCCTATCTCAGGATCTATCACCTTCTTCAGGGCTTCACGCACCTGGGCTTTGGTTACCATTTATTCCTCCTTTGCAAGGCTTTGGAGAGCCATGCAAGGTAACTTTTTGATCCGGCACTGATAGATGTAGCTGTAATCATGGGCACCTCATATGGATGCAGCTCTAAAATCCGCCTCTCCAGTGCCGGATAGGTGTCTTCGTCTGTCTTTAAGATTACGAACACCTCGTCTTCGTCCTCGATCCTTTCGTGCCAGCGATATATCGAATGGGCAGGTAAGATGTTAGCACATGCCGCTAGTTTTTCTTCAATAAGGATACGCGACACACGTTCTGCATCCGTCATGTTTGAGAAGCTGGTATGGACAGCGAAGAATCTCATTCCGGAAAGCTGGCAAGGGTGGTATTGTTGAAGAAATCATCAAGGAGTTTCTGGAGCTTGCTCCAGTAGTTGGCGGCCTTGCACTCCCTCTGGCGTTCGCAACGGGCCTTGCGTTTGGTGCACGGGGCGGCATAAATCCCATCGGCTTGAACCGAACGAATGACGTCACCAATCGTGATCTTCTCCGGAGACTTTGCCAGAAAATAGCCGCCGTGCATACCTCGTACGCTTCGTACGAGACCGGCTTTGCGTAACTTAAGAAACAGCTGTTCGAGATACTTGATGGATAGACCCTCTGCCTCAGAGATCGCCTTGATAGAAATAGGGCGATCGGCGTGTTGCGCCAAAAGAAGCGTAGCTCGAACTGCGTAACGCACCGTAGTATTCAGTCTGTTCACAATTCTTATTATAACGCTATGGATTAAATTGTCAAGCCCTCTTGTAGGGATTCTTGACACAACCCCTTTTGGCGACTAGACTTCGGTATGGGCGGTATTTTGGTTACAGGCACTTGCGGCAGGCTTGGTGCGTCACTTTTTGAGTTCCTTTCATCGAGGGAAGGTAAGGTTATAGCGGTATCCAGGAAGGGGCTTGATCTTTCCGAGAAGGCTGAGGTGAGTAAACGCCTTGCCGCGTTTCGTCCCGATCTTATATTTCACACTGCGGCTATGACTGATGTGGACGAGTGTGAACGAGACCCGACGCGTGCTTGGCGCGATAACCTGGAAGCTACACGCAACCTGGCCGAGGCGGCTGCTGCGCTCAATGCCCGGCTTATCCATTTCAGCACGGACTACGTTTTTGACGGCCAAAAATCCTCGCCGTATATTGAGCCGGATTCCCCCAATCCACTGAGTGTCTACGGCAAGACAAAACTCGCCGCTGAACGCGCGGTCAGCTCCCTTGTCGAGAATTACGCAATCATAAGGGTTGCCTGGTTATTCGGGGTCAAGGGTGACTTCGTGTCCTTTGTTAAAGGAGAAATCGCTCAAGGGCGTTCCCCCAAGCTTGCTACAGACCATCGCGGCTCACCCGGCTACATACCGGATCTGCTTGCGGCAATTCAGCAAATCGCCAAATCCGACGTTCGCGGCATCTTTCACCTTACGAACAGTGGTTACTGTGATCGCTTCCAGATGGGGCAGGAGATCATTCGAATCCTTGGGAGTCGGGTTGAACCCATACCCTCCACAGGTGCCGAGATCGGTTTCATCGCATCCAGACCCAGACAATCGGTGCTCTCATGCAGGAAATACGAAGAATCCTTCGGGCATACCTTAAGATCATGGCAGGAGGCACTTCGTGCTTACCTTAAGAACACCGGCTAAGGTAAATATCGGTCTGTGGGTCGAACGGCGTCGCTCGGACGGCTATCACGAGTTACGTTCGCTGTTCTTCCCGGTAAGCCTTTTCGACCGGTTGAGCTTTGAGATTCGTGAGCGTGGCATAGAGCTTTCGTGTGACATACCGCACGTTCCATCCGATTCCAAAAATCTTGTTTGGCTTGCAGCCGATCTTTACTTTACGTACACCGGTGTTCGGTCAGGGATCAGGGTTGACCTAAAGAAAGAAATACCGGTAGGTCATGGATTGGGTGGAGGTTCCTCGGATGCGGCGGCAACGCTCATTGGATTGGATAGGCTTTTTAATACACGTCTTTCTCGCGATGAACTTCGCTCGCTCGCGCTTGAGCTGGGGATGGACTGCTCCTTTTTCCTTGATCCCCGTCCCTGCCTGGTGACCGGGCGCGGCGAGAGGATAAAACCCCTGAAGGTTCCTTCGTTTGATCTTGTGATCTACTCCCCTGGGTTCGGTGTTTCAACCCCTTGGGCTTATAAGCAGCTTAAGCGGTTGACAAATGGCTCCAAGCCGTGTAGACTTCTATTTAAGGCGCTTCGCGAGCGTCGCTACCACGAAGCCTCGCAATGGCTTTATAACTCTTTTGAAGAGGTGGTTTATCGGTATTACCCGGAGCTGGAGCGGATGGTGGAGTGGTTTAACTCAAAGGGTGCGTGGATTGCAGGACTTTCGGGATCAGGGTCTGCTTTGTTTGCCGTGGTTGGGCCGGATGTGGAGTTTGAACTTCCTGCGGGAATACGCGGACGTTTGTTTCGTGTAAGAACACTTGAGCGTTGGGGCGTCGTCTAATGGCAGGACGGAGGATTTTGGTTCCTCCAATCGGGGTTCGACTCCCTGCGCCCCAGTTTGAAAAGGAGCGACGTGGTACGTGATGAGATAAAAGTATTCTGCGGGAATTCTATCCCCGTGCTGGCCGAATCCATCTGCAAGGAACTGGGTGTTCCGTTGGGTAAGGCTACCATTGATTGTTTTTCGGACGGCGAGATAAGGGTGAAGATAGAAGAGAACGTTCGCGGTGTTGACGTGTTTATTATCCAATCCACCCAGGCGCCGGCTGAGAACCTGATGGAGCTTTTATTGATGCTTGATGCGGCCAAGCGGGCATCAGCGGCACGGATCACCGCGGTGATCCCCTACTACGGGTATGCCCGCCAGGACAAGAAGGATGAGCCTCGTGTACCCATAAGCGCCAAGCTGATTGCCGATCTCCTGACTCAGGCAGGTGCTAACCGTGCGCTGAACCTTGACTTACACGCAGAGCAGATACAGGGGTTTTTCGATATACCGGTCGATCACCTCTACGCTACGCCCGTATTCGCAGAGTTCTTCGGAAAGCGTGACCTTTCCGATTACATGGTGGTTTCTCCGGATGCAGGAGGTGCCAGACGTGCCCGGGGCTATGCCAAGCGCATGGGTGGTTTGCCTATGGCTATTGTGGATAAGCGCAGGGAGAAGAAAGATCAACCAGAGGCGCTTAACCTGGTGGGTGATGTGCAAGGTAAGATATGTCTGCTGCTGGACGATCTTATAAGTACCGGTACTACGTTGATTAAAGCCACCGGGCTTCTCCTTGAGCGTGGTGCGCGCGAGGTGAGGGTAGCGGCAACGCACGGTGTGTTTGCCGCAGAGGCTATAGCCAGGCTTTCTGCTTCTCCTATTGAGGAGATAGTGATTACCGATTCACTTCCGGTTCGTGATCGGTTGAAGGATGATAAATTTCAAGTCCTTTCGGTGGCGAGGCTTTTGGCCGAAGCGATATGCCGAATACACAACGGTGAATCGGTGAGTTCACTGTTTATATAAGTCTCGGAGAGAAAGAAGAAGGAGAACAATGGCAAAGAATGCACTTCATTTTGAGGCAAGAGAGGGTACTGGAAAGTCTGTCACGCGTAAGTTACGCAAGAGCGGTAAGATTCCGGGTGTGGTCTACGGAAGGGGCGAGGAGAGTTATTCCGTCACCGTAGACGCCGAAGAGTTCAAAAACCTTATCTCGCACCTTCGAGGCAAGCTCATGATAACCGAGCTCGTGCCTCCTCAGGGTGATGCCTTCCGTGCGGCTATAAAGGCGATTCAAAAGCATCCCCTGACCGATGAGTTCTTGAACATCGACTTCCAGAAGATTCATCCTGGTGAGGTTTTGCACGTCAAGATACCGATCATAACCCATGGTACCCCGGAAGGACTCAAGATGGGTGGTATTCTCGATCACATCCGCTACGAGGTTGATGTTCGAGGGTCGGTTGAGAAGCTCCCCTCGCATGTGGATATCGACATAAACCACCTTGAGTTGGGCGATGCAATCAGGATACGCGACCTTAAGTTCGAGGAGGGTATCGAAGTAGTTGATCCTCCTCAGGCTGTGATCGTGACCATCGCCTCTCCTCGTCGTGTTGAGGAAGTCGCCGCTGAGGAGGGAGCTGAGGAGGAAGGCGAGGTCGAGGAAGCTGCCGAGGGCGAAGCCGCCGAACAGGAGACCGAGGGCAAGGGGTGATTGTATTCGGTCTGGGGAATCCTGGGGATGAGTATCTCTTTACTCGTCACAACCTGGGGTTCATGGTTGCGGATGCCCTGGCTCTTGAGCTTGGCTGGCGGTTCAGACCTCGTGGTCAGGCCCTTATTGCAGAAGGGAAGTACCGCTTGCAGGAGCTCTGGTTGGTAAAACCTCTATCCTACATGAACCGCTCCGGACAGGTGGTCAAGGACGTTTTGGAAAAGTGCAGCGATGATTTCCTGGTCGTGGTCGATGATGTTGACCTTGAGTGGGGTCAACTGAGACTTCGGAAGAGGGGGGGTACCAGCGGTCACAATGGACTTGACTCTATCCGGGATCATCTTGGAGGCGAGGATTTCCCAAGGCTGCGTATCGGCATCGGTCCGAGGCCTGAGGGAGCTGATCTCTCCGAGTACGTGCTTTCACCCTTTTCCAAAACCGAGCTTGCCGAGCTTCCTGGAATGATCGAACGTGCGCGTGATGCAGTTCTACTGGCAACGAGTGAAGGGATTGATATCGCCATGAATAAGGTCAATCCGACATGAGGATAGGCATCGTTGGACTGCCCAACGTTGGCAAGTCGTCCATTTTCAATCTCCTTACCAAGGCCGGGGCGGCGGTCGAGACCTACCCATTTACAACCATCGACGCCAATCACGGCATGGCGGTCCTCGCAGATTCTACTTTGGATCGCCTGGGCCAGATGCTTTCTCCTCAAAAGCTGACCCTTGCTCAGATAGAGGTAATTGATATCGCGGGTCTTATCAAAGACGCGCACAAAGGGGAAGGTTTGGGCAACCGTTTCCTCGGACATATCCGCGACGTAGATCTCGTGCTCCACGTAATCAGGGGATTTGCCGATGAGAATATCCCTCATGTATTCGACACCATCGATCCCAAACGCGATGCAGAAATAGTATTATCGGAGCTTGCCCTTGCCGATCTTGAGATCGTTGAGCGAAGGCTTGTCGAGAAGCGCAAAAAGCCCGAGGCTCGCGATGAGGTTAATCTTTTAGAGCGCTACCGGTTGCTTATCTCCAAAGCTGCCTTCAGCCTGAACGGCTCCTACACCGACGATGAGGCGCTGTGCTTGAAGTCATGGGGTTTACTCATTCCTCGTCCACGCATAGATGTGCTGAACCTCCCGGATAGGTGCTCTTCGGTGGAACTTCGTGGCGCCTACCGGCTTTCAGTTGAATTAGAGGAAGGTCTTGAGGGGTTTGATCCAGGGGAGCGTGAGGAGCTGCGTCGGGAGATCGCCGTAGACGGCAGGGGAGTGAATGGCCTCGTGGAAGAGGCTTGCAGGGTTCTTGGACTTATACGTTTCTACACCATCAAGGGTTCCGAGGTTCGCGCCTGGCTGATCACTGAAGGTTCCACAGCGCACGAAGCCGCGGCAAGGATTCATACCGATATAGCAGAGGGGTTTATAAAGGCCGAGGTGGTTGGTGTGAGTGATCTAATCGAGGCCGGTTCCTGGAGAGAAGCCTCGGCATCAGGAAAGTTGAAGGTTGAAGGAAAAGATTACATAGTGCAGGATCAGGACGTCCTGCTTGTTAAATTCAGATAGGAGGATCGTTGAGACGCTATCAGGCCGTATTAATACTTAACCCGGATCTTGAAGACAAGGCTTTAGAGGATTTCTGCGAGATGTTTCACAAGCTGCTCAAGCGCGGTAAGGCTGCCAACGTCAAGGAGCTGGAAGCAGATATGCGCGATATGGCGCATGTTGTCAAGAAGCATCCTCGTACGCGCTTCTGGAGAGTGGCCTTTGATGCAGAGCCTGGCTTGATCGCCAAGCTGAAGGAAGAGATCCGTCACGACGAACGTCTGCTGCGCCAGATGTATCTGAGTGCCGCTCCGGGTCAAAAAGAAGAGGGGTCTTCCCAGGAGGAGTAGAAAATGGCTGATTTAAAGCTGCCAAACCTTAACCTGGTCATAGTGTCGGGTCGGCTCGTGGCCGATCCCGAGCTGCGATACACCCCTAAAGGAACGGCCGTTTGCTCGTTCCGTATCGCTGTCTCGCGCTACTACCGCGACCGTGAGGCAAGCGGATTCAAGGAGGAAACGAGCTTCTTCAACATAGTTGTCTGGGATCGCATGGCGGAGATGGCCGGAGAACGTTTGCGGAAAGGCTCTGCCGTTCTTATCGAAGGAACCCTCAAGTCCCGTTCTTACGAGACCCAGGATGGCAGCAGACGTTACGTGGTAGAGATCGTCTCCCGACGCTTGCAGTTTCTCGATAAGGCACCCACTCCGGGTCCGGGCGAGGCTTCGACGGAGACAGATTCTGGTGATTCCGATAACAGCGAGGGAGACCCGTTCGCGAGTTGACAACTACTTGAAGGAGAGTAAACTGATAGTTCTAAGAGATATAAGAGATAAAGGAGTACTGTGAGAATGATGAGACGCCAAAGAGAGTGTCGTTTCTGTGTAGAGAAGATGGACGAGATATCTCCCTTTGCCGCCTATCTTTCTGCCTTCTTGACCGACAAAGGCAAAGTGCTCGGTCGTCGTAGCACGGGTCTATGCGCTCGCCATCAACGGAAGCTGACCAAAGCGATCAAGCAGGCCCGTAACCTGGGGATCCTTCCTTACGTAGCGAAGTAGCAGGAAGGCGTTATGGAAGTAATTCTTACCCAGGACGTAGCTAAGCTCGGTAGGCGAGGAGAGATAGTTGGGGTCAAAGACGGTTACGCTTGCAATTATTTGATCCCGAAGAAACTTGCTCTGCGTGCGAGTGACGCCAACAGGCGTCATTTTAAGGAGGTGATGCGTCAGACTTGCGTCAGGATAGACAAACAGCGCGCCTCCGCGGAGGAGCTTCGCGCAAAGCTCGATGGGGAGCATGTGAAGTTCACCCTTGCCTTTGGGGAGACAGGTAAGGCCTACGGTTCAATTACCACAAAGAACATAGCAGAAGGCTTCCGTGAGAAGGGGGTCTACTTTGATCACCATCAGGTCATGCTTGATCATCCCCTCAAGGAGGTCGGTGCCCACGAGGTGAAGATTCGCCTCTTTGAGGATGTGATCGCTACCGTCAAGGTTTGGATTGTTCCCGAGGGAGAGCCCGCTCACCGGGGTTCAGAGTCAACCGGTGAGAAGGAGTCTGTTCAGGTAGAGGACCCACCCGAGACACTCAAGGAGGGATAGTGTGATTGAGGTGGAGGTGCATGGGGTCTCCCTGGATTTGAACAACACGCCGGTGCTTTTGTTGCGTGAACGTGGAGGCAACCGCGTGCTGCCCATCTGGGTCGGGCCTGTCGAGGCGTCTGCCATTACCTATGCCGTTCGCCGCGAGCCTTTTGAACGTCCACTTACCCTTGATGTTATCAAACGAATTGTGGAGGCGTTGGGGGCCAATGTGGAGCGGGTCATTATCAACAAGATGAAGAACAACACCTACTACGCTAATCTGGTGCTCTCACGCGACGGGGCTTTGATCTCAATAGACGCACGGCCGTCCGACTCGGTGGCTATTGCAGTTCACATGAGGGCGCCTATCTTTGTTGACGATGCCATTATGGACGCCCAGGGCAAGGAGATTGCCGAAGACGAGCAGGCAAAGCTTGACGAGCTTAAGGAAAGGCTAAAGGATACCGATCCGGAGAACTTCGGGGACTTCAAGTTATAGTCATGGCCGATATCGACGAAGCAATCTCCAAGCTGATGAGTGGGGTGCAGGAGTGCGTGACGGAAGAAGAGCTTCGTGCGAAGCTCGATGCGTCCCAAAAGGATGCTCGTCCGCTTCGCGTCAAACTGGGGATAGACGCCACCGGGCCTGAGATTCACCTCGGCTTTGCCGTGCCTCTGCGCAAGCTGAGGGATTTCCAGGATCAAGGCCACACCGCGGTTCTCATAGTCGGAGACTTCACCGCGATGATAGGCGACCCTTCGGGCCAATCCAAGACACGTCCCCAGCTTACCCGCGAAGAGGTTGAGGCGAACGTGGCCCGCTACGAACGCCAGCTCTTTCGCATACTCGATCCAGAACGCACCGAGATTCGCTACAACTCGGAGTGGAGCGAGGCCCTGGGTACACGAGGGGTGCTTGAACTCCTGGGCAAATACACGGTTTCCCAGATCCTTCAGCGCGAGGATTTTTCAAACAGGCTCGATGCGGGCGATCCTGTATTCATGCACGAGCTTTTGTATCCCATCTTCCAGGGTTACGACTCGGTTGCGGTAAAGGCCGACGTGGAGCTGGGCGGCTACGATCAGCGGCTCAACCTTATCGTGGGGCGCGAGCTTCAGCGCTCCTTCGGCCAACCTGCGCAGGTGATCATGATGATGCCGCTGCTTGAAGGGCTTTCAGGTGGGGCAAAGATGTCAAAGTCATACAACAACTACGTCGGGATCGAGGAGCCTGCGTCCGAGATGTTCGGCAAGCTCATGTCCATACCGGACAACCTTATCGAACAGTACTTTGATCTGGCCGCATGCGCGGACGAGGCAAAACTTCGAGGGGTCCGCAGTCGCCTGCAATCAGGAGAAAACCCGCGCGATCTCAAGGCCGAGATGGCAAGGATGGTGGTTGCGCGTTACCACTCCGAGGACGCGGCACGTGACGCAGAGGCCGAGTTTGCAAAGGTCTTCGCCGAAGGCGGCGTGCCTGATGAGATACCTGAGATTGCGGTCGCGTCTGGCTCCAAGCTGGTGGACGTGATTGCTGATAACGATCTGGCTTCGTCGAAGACTGACGCGAGACGGCTTATCAAGCAAGGGGCGGTGAGTCTTGATGGTGAGAAAGTCGAAGATATAGAACATAGCCTCTCCCTTGATTCTCCGGTTGTCCTGCGGGTGGGCAAAAGGCGCTTTGCGAAATTACTGCCTAGAGGTCCTAAAATCGCGCTTTAAATCCCAAACCGATCTTTAATTCATAAGGTGGATTCTGTCATTGCGAGCAACCGTAGGTTGCGAAGCAATCTCATGGTAAATAGACTTGTGTTGTGAGATTCTTCCGCAAGCCTCACCCTTCGGAGCTTCGTCCTAAAATAGAAATATCTCGTAGGGGCCGACCTTCAGGTCGGCCCGTTTTTTGCACCGAGTTCTTGGTTTGCATCTGCGGGTGCACCTGAGAGATTTGTAGTGGCACGGCATGCCGTGCCCCTACTATCTAAGCGGTTACTTTCCTAAAACCACTTGACATAACCCGATTAGCCATATACAATAGCCTATGAGGGCACCAAAATTAGGTATTACAGCCG
>JAYELY010000249.1:0-2117 GCA_034717795.1 Caldifarciminota bacterium | reverse complement strand
TAGGACAGGCGCTTGTGATCATCCTGATACTCGGCATACTTGCCGCAATCGCAGGACACACCGTGGGTTATCCTTTACTTAGAGTTCTGGGCGCGTCGGAAGCGATCATAGGCGATGCGTACCCCTACATGATCGTTATCGCTTCAGGAGCGATAGTCATCTTCACCAACATGATAGGCAACAACCTTATCAGAGCCGAAGGCAACCCCAACCTGCCTATGATAGCAATGATCACCGGTGCGGTCATAAACATAGGTCTCGATCCGATATTCATCTATGTTCTTGGGATGGGCGTTCAGGGAGCGGCGGTGGCCACAATACTGGCCCGGACGGTGGGAGCGGTAGTGGTGCTCACCTACCTGTTCGGCAAGCGCACGAGTTTCAGATTAAAGGCCTCCTACTTCAAGCTTAACTTCAGGTTGTGGGGCCAGATCTATGCGGTGGGCGGTCCTCACACGCTGATGTCCTTGGTGGGCAGCGTGGCCATGGCCGTGGTGAACAACGTGGCCTCGACGTTCGGGCCTCTTACCATCGCGGCTTACGGGGTAATCGTCCGCATAACCCAGCTGGGGTTCATGCCATGCATAGGCATCGCCCAAGGTGCCCTGCCCATAATCGGCTACAACTTCGGGGCAAAGAAGTACCTAAGGGTTCGGGGCACGGTCCGCAGGACACTGCTCATATCCACCGCCATAACCATGGGAGTCTCGCTTTTGGCCATTCTTTTCCCTCGCCAGATAGTGAGCATCTTCAACCGCGATCCGGAGTTCGTTCCCATGGCCGCCCACGCGATGCGCATAGCGATGATAGGTTTCAGCCTCGTGGGCGCGCAAGTGGCGTTTGCAAGCTTCTTCCAGGGGGTGGGGAAAGGGATACCTTCGGCGGTAATCGGGATATCACGCCAGCTGTTGATACTGGTGCCGGCGATCCTCCTCTTCTCGCATCTCTTCGGTCAGGAAGGGATATGGTTCGCACTCCCACTGTCTGATGTCGTTGCGTTTATCATATCGCTCGTCTGGACCTTGATCGTAATGTACAAGCTGAGGATAGGCTTGTGAGGAAAGTGCAATGTATCCAAAAACGAAGTCCAGTCTTAACTCGGTTTATTCCGCGATCTTTTTGCCGAAGGCAAAAGGAGCATTTATATCAGTTGACCCTCGACTCAAAATCGTTATACTAGACGACAATGCGGCTTGATCATTTCCTCATACACGTCGACAACGACGCGGCGATCCTTGAAGAACTCAAGGAAACCATCGTGCCGCTTGGTTTTCCCTTCGATCCAGGATCGGAGAAAAGCACGCATGGGCTTGCAGTCTCCAATATCTGGATAGGCGAACAGTACCTGCAGATAGTGCGTCTCTTGCAGCCTTCGGTCAGGGGCTGGAATCCCCGCTGGGTTGAATGCTACAGCGAGGGAAAACGCGGCGTCTTTTCCATCTTTATCGCCGTAAAAGAACTGGACGAGGTGTACGAAGGCCTGGTTGAAAGGGGCATCGAGATCCCTGAACCAAAACAATCCCTTGTTAAAACGTCTAAAGAGATACTGGAGGCAGTCACCGGGTTCCTGGGCATTGGACAGTCGAAACAGAAGAAGATCTCTCCTTGGCGCTCCCTGAACCTGCCCCCTATCCCTGGCACCGACATGGACATAAGCTTCCTTGAATATCATGAGGATTCAGAGGAGGATATCAAGCTCCTCATGAAGCCGAACGCCGAGGAGTACGGGATAACCGGTATCCACCGGGCAAAGATTTATCTGCCTCTATGGGAGAATGGCATCGGGTTTCTGCAAAAGGTATTCCCTCAGCTCATCGGAGCAACCACTCAGCAGAAGGTTGAACTGAAAGAGGATGAGCTTTTATTCTTCCGTTCCGATCCTGAGGCGGGTCTAAAGGTAAAACTCGAAGCAACTTCTGAACAAAAGAAGTACACGGGCAACAAGTTCCAGATCGAAAACCTGGAGGTCAAGACCGTCAGTGCCTGACCCCTCCACAACCCCCATCCCTTCAGGAGAACTTGTATCCGATCTTGCGCAGGAACTCGCGGCGCTCTCTTATCTTTGCTTCATCCTCGATACCAACCGGCGAGTAGCCGTCTACCACACCTAAAACACC
>JAYELY010000248.1:0-2121 GCA_034717795.1 Caldifarciminota bacterium | reverse complement strand
GCCCTGCCAAAGATAGAAGAACTCGAAATCCTCGCCCAAGGGTATGTATACCTCTTCAGGCTCCCAGGCCGAAGCGTCCATCTCGTAGTAGTGTTCGGTGCCCACTATCTCGATAACCTTGGGCTTCCTGCCGACGCCTTTCACAATCCCTCGCATCCCGGCACAGTACAAAAGTCCCAACACCAGAAGCGCAACCTTGATACTCAACCGTCTTACCCTGTTGATAAAACCTCCTTACTGTTGCTCAATAAACATCAATAAGGCCATGCCTTACTAATCCTTCTTGCACTTCCTCTACTACAAACACCAGGTATTGTAGTCTTCTTTCAGATCTCCGTACCTTTGGATGTATCTCTCCATTACACCCACTTGAAAAAATTTTAACTGCGAGAGAACTTTTGTCAACCCAATCCTCTTTGACACCTCACCATTTTCCCATATCATAGAATAAATACGAGCTTCGCCATTGAACGGACTGAAGAGTCCGTTCTCCGTAATCACGTGGATTTAGAATCAGAAACCTTGAGGAGGTTGCATGCCTTCAGATGTCAAGATATCAGATATCGATATTGCAAGCAAAGTAAAGCTTAAGCCGATTGCCGAGATAGCGGCAAAGCTTGGTCTTACCCCGGACGATCTGGAGCCTTACGGTTACTACATCGCAAAGGTTTCCGCCGAGACCTGCCACCGCGAACTTGGGCGCGAGCCGGGCGGAAAGCTGATCCTGATATCCGCCATCACCCCTACCCCGGCGGGCGAGGGAAAGACCACCATATCAATAGGATTAGCACAAGGTCTGGCCCGTATCGGCAAGAAGACTGTGCTGGCATTAAGGGAGCCCTCCCTGGGCCCGGTGATGGGGGTAAAGGGCGGGGCCACCGGCGGGGGCTATTCGCAGGTTCTGCCCATGGAGGAGATAAACCTCCATTTTACGGGGGATATCCATGCTGTCGCCGCGGCGCACAACCTTCTCACCGCGATGATCGACAACCACATCCACCAGGGCGACGAGCTGGCGATCGACGGAAGAACGGTGCTGTGGCGGCACGTGATGGACGTCAACGACCGCAGCCTGCGCGACGTAGTGATCGGTCTTGGCGGCAGGACCATGGGCTTCCCACGCGAGTCGGGTTTCGACATCACCGCCGCCTCAGAGGTGATGGCTATACTGTGTCTGACGGATAGTTTTTCGGATCTCAAACGCAGGTTGGACAACATCCTGGTGGGCTTTACGTTTGACAGACAGCCGGTCACTGCCAAGGGGCTGCACGCATCCGGTGCGATGGCCGCACTCCTGAAGCACGCATTCAAGCCGAACCTGGTGCAGACCGTCGAAGGCGTGCCAGCGTTCATTCACGGCGGGCCGTTCGCCAACATCGCCCAGGGCGCCAACTCGATAATGGCCACGAAGTTAGCGCTGCGGCTGGCCGACTACGTGGTAACAGAGGCAGGCTTCGGGTTCGACCTGGGTGCTGAAAAGTTCTTCGACATAGTTTGTCAGGCGGGCAACCTTGATCCAGGTGTTGTCGTTTTGGTTGCCACGGTGCGCGCCTTAAAGATGCACGGCGGTGCGGACAAGAAGGAGCTGGAAAAGCCCGATCCCGCGGCGGTCCAAAAGGGGCTGCCAAACCTAGCCAAGCATCTTGAGAACATTGCGAAGTTCAATATGCCAGCGGTGGTGGCGATAAACGTGTTTGCTCAGGACACCGATGAAGAGCTAAAGGTGATCGAGCGCTTCTGCGAGGAGAAAGGCGTGGAGTACGCCCGGGCCGAGGTATGGGCCAGTGGAGGCGCCGGCGGAGCCGAGTTGGCCGAGAAGACGGCCAAACTGCTGGATGAGAAGCCAGGGCACTACAAGCCGTTGTATGAACCGGACTGGTCGGTGGAACGCAAGATCGAGACCGTGACGCACGAGATATACGGTGCAGAGGCGGTGGATTACACCCCGGACGCGCAGCGGGACCTGAGTCGGATCAAGAAGTTCGGGTACGACAAACTCCCTGTGTGCATCGCCAAGACCCAGGCCAGCCTGTCGGATAATCCTAAATTGCTAGGCAGACCAAAGGACTTTTTGGTGACGGTGCGCGACATCGTGATCGCCGCCGGTGCCGAGTTCCTGGT
>JAYELY010000247.1:0-2134 GCA_034717795.1 Caldifarciminota bacterium | reverse complement strand
TCAGTGGGGTCCCCGAACGGATGCAACGCAGCCGTTTGGGGTGATTTAATTACCCCCTCCTTTATCCTCCCCGGTCAAGGGGGAGGTAGTAATGGACGAATGGGCTGTCGCCCCTTCTTAATCTGCGCGATCTGCGGATTTTAAATGCTTCCCTCGAATTACTTAGCAACCGTTTGAGGGTCGGTCTGACTTGACAATTAATCGCCAAGGAGTATTGTTAATAGGAACTTCGTAAGTTTCAAATTCATGGAGATTAACTATGAAGCAGGATTTCAAGCAGGAAGGCACAAATCCCAGCTTTTCGGATTTGCAATGGAGGGAAGATGAGTAATAGAAGGATTTGTGAGTACTGCCGCTCAGAGCTTCCCCCTGATGCTGCCTGCTGCCCTTACTGTGGTGCAACACCCCCACCCGTACCCGTAACACCCGTACCCGTAACACCCCCGTAACACCCGCAACACCCGTAACACCAGCAACGCAGCCCTTCGCAGTGCCCCAGTCGACCACACTTTCGATCACGGCGTTCGTTCTGGCCATTGTCGGATTGGCGGTTATCATCACCGTCATACCTGCTTTAATAGTTGGTCTTATCGCGCTCAAGAAAGAGCCGAAAGGCAAGGTTTTCGCCTGGATAGCGGTTGGAATCTCCGGAGGGATACTGCTGATCGTTGTCGTTCTGATGATCATTGCACTGATTCAGATTGCTGCGGCACCAAAACCCTGGTATTAACCGGGATGCTAACTCTTCTTTCTGGCGTCTTTTGGGGATCTTTTGGATATCTTTTGGGGATCTTTTGGGTATCTTTTGGGTATCTTTTGGGGATGTTACGGGGGTGTTACGGGTGTTGCGGGTGTTGCGGGTGTTACGGGGGTGTTACGGGTGTGTTACGGGGGAGCTTTTGGTTCCAGGAGGTAGCAAGTGGCGATTATAGATAGAATAAGGTTTGATGCCCCGTCTGAGGAGATGCTTGTATGGAGGTATTCAGGTGACCCGCTCAGGCTGGGCTCCCAGCTTGTTGTGAACCAGAGCCAGGATGCGGTTTTTGTCAAAAAGGGCGAGGCTCTTGACGTGTTCGGCCCTGGCACCCACATCCTTTCTACAGGCAACCTGCCTCTCTTACACCGGCTGGTCAACCTGCCTTTCGGCGGCGATACCCCTTTCACCGCAGAGGTCTGGTTTGTCAACAAGACGGTCAAGCGCGGCCTCAAATGGGGAACCAAGGCACCGATCCCCATCATTGATTCGGTCTACAACTACCCTGTCAACGTCAGGGCCTATGGACGCTGGGGTCTGAGAATTACCGATTCGCGCAGCTTCGTTACCCAGATGGTCGGTATTCTCAAGATGGCGGATACGGCAAGGATAGAGGAATACTTCATCGGCGAGATAGATCAGAAGTTTTCCGATGCCCTATCCGAGTTCTTTGAGAGTGAGAAGTCTTCCGTTTTCCAGGCGAACGCCCAGCTGAACGAGCTTTCCACCTTTACCGGCAGCGCTATATCCCGTGAGTTTGGCCGCTACGGGATCGAAATAGTCAACTTCAACATAGAGCGTATCTCCATCCCCAAAGAGGAGATGGATAAGTTTCAGGAGCTCCTGGGCAAGCGCAATCAGGTCGGGCAGAGCCCTCAGCGGCCTTCAGGGGAACGATCCAAGCCTGAGGCTTCAGACGAAACCGATACACTGGTTGCCAAGCTCAAAGCGCTCAAGAAGATGCTTGAGGATGATTTAATCACCAACGAGGAGTACGAGGCGAAGAAGAAAGAGATACTTGAGAAATTCTAACGGGAGGATTGGATGGAGCCCGCGAAGAGGCAGCGAGTTCGTGGGGTGGTTGAGTTCCTTGACGGATTCCACTCAAAACCGGAGCAAGGTGCGGTTGTCTTCATGGCAGATACACCTTCGAGCAGGGAAGAGGCTGTGAGCTTATCGGTGAAGAAGGCGTCGAGGATACCTTCAAGATGCGTACCCTTTCCGACGGATCGCAGTACAAGGTCTTGAAGAGTTATTATAACTATGGGTCTTGTACACTTTAGCAACGAACTTCTTGGCATGATTTCGACTTCCTCATCAAGATTTCTATTAGTTTATCCACCTGCTCGGCAAAAGTCAACCCTCTGTGGTTGTACCTGA
>JAYELY010000246.1:0-10934 GCA_034717795.1 Caldifarciminota bacterium | reverse complement strand
AGCGGGCAGCCATAGGGAAAACACCTAAAGGCTGGCTCTCTTTCGAGTCGTTGATTACCGAGGGCTCAGAACTGGAACCGATCGAACCGCCGGATGACGTAGAGGACCTTGCCGCCATCCTCTACACATCCGGCACCACGGGTCAGGCAAAGGGGGTTATGCTTACCCACGCGAACATCGGCTCCAACGTCTGTGCCGCCTACCAGGCGCTTGACTTCGGCGAAGAAGACACCTTCATCTCCATCCTTCCCCTGCACCACTCATTCGAGGCGACCTGCGGCTTCCTTACCCCCTTATGCTGCGGATGCAAGATAGTCTTCTCGCCAAGCCTCAAGTCAAAGGAGATACTTGATACCATGCGCGAGCACGGCGTTACCATGATGATCGGGGTTCCGCTTCTCTACGAGAAGATAGTTGAGGGCGTTCAGCGCCAGGTACGCGACTCCTCTGCCTTCAAGAGGTTCGTCTTCAACGCCGGGATGAACCTGGGAAAGATCGCCAAAGGTATCTCCAAGGCGATGTTTTCAAGCGTGCGCAAGGCGATGGGCATGGACAAGGTCCGCTACCTCGCCTCAGGCGCGGCTGCCCTTGCGCCCTGGGCGTCGAGCTTCATGGAACGGTTAGGGCTTCCGGTCCTTCAGGGTTACGGGCTTACCGAAACCTCGCCGATCGTCTCGGTAAACCGCTTGGCCAATCCTGACAACGTATCGGTCGGCCCTCCTGTTCCGGGATTCGATGTTAGGATAGACAGCCCTGACGATAACGGCAACGGCGAGATAGTGGTGCGCGGCCCCTCTGTGATGAAGGGCTACTACAAGAACCCGGAGGCCACGCGAGAGGTGCTCTCCTCCGACGGCTGGCTCAGAACCGGCGACGTGGGGCGTCTCGACTCGGAAGGGCGCCTTCACATCACCGGCCGGGCCAAGAACCTCATCGTCACCGCCGCGGGCAAGAACGTATATCCGGAAGAAGTTGAGGCGGTCGCGGGACAGAACCCTTACATACAGGAGATCCTGGTGGTGGGTCAGCTCAACGAGGCGACAGGGCGCGAGGACATCCACGCCATCATCGTGCCCAACTACGAGCTGATAGATGCCGAGAGGCCGGAGATCACCGAGAAGGAACTTGAGGATTGCATACGTGAGCAAGTCAAAAAGGAGTGTGCCAAGCTTGCCGACTACAAACGCATCAAGCACTTTGAGCTGCGAGAAGAAGAGCTGCCCAAGACCACTACGAAAAAGGTCAAGAGGTATCTCTTTGCCAAGAAGCCTGTCAAGGTTTAAACGTCTGATCCAGGCAAGGAAAACCGGGGAACGAGGACGGCGTTCCGCAATAGCGGGCTCGGAGCCCTCTGTTGTCTCTTGACCTCAAAGGCGTGTCCCATACCGTAGAGCAACCGACGCGCCGCAGGTTAACCTCTAAAGGCAGGAATATGACGTTTTGTCTTCAAAAAGGTTGCGATAAGGCGAATGCAGGAAGGAGGAAGAATGATTTGTTTGTTCGTGAACCGTTCACCTTCGAGTTTATTGTAGAAAGAGAGGCCGGGTTTTGATAAAAAGCCTGTTCGGGTGCGGTCTGTTTCTTCTAGCCGCCGCGCAGGCCTGGGGAGCAGACTTCCTGAGGGCAGGTGATTCTTATGCGATCTCCGCCGATGCCGAAGGGGCCAATACCTGCTACGATGTTGCGATGCTTGAGGACCCCAGGCTTTCACTTGACATGGAGTTTCTTCTCAGAAAGAGCCGCGTAGGTCGAGAGCTGGGGGATGAGGAGCTGGCCCAGGCCATACTTCTGCGAGCTCAGAACCTGGCGGTGTCCGGCAGTGAGATTGGACAAACAAGCTTCCTTCTGGGGCTGGACGCGTTCTTCGTTGGCGACTACGCCTCGGCTCAGGACTTCTTCTCCAAGGTGCTTCTTTATCATCCCGACCCTCCGCTTGAGGTGCTGTACTATCTTGGCTGGGCACTCTACAAACGAGGCGACTACGATGCGGCGCGGAATGTGTTTCTCAATCTGGCTGATCTTAACCAGGGGCAGTTTTCTTCAGAAGAGCTCAACACCATTCTTGCGGCCACGGACTTCAACACGGCCAGCTTGGGGGTAGCAAAAACGCGTCTCGAAGACGCAGCTTCCTATCCGAGAGGTGCCTGGTATCGAGAGGAGGCCCTTTACCTCGCAGGATATTCGGCGTTTCGCATCGACAGCATAGACCAGGCCAGGGGTTTCTTCTCCGAACTCGAGGACAGCACGCGGCGCATTTACAGCCTTGCTTGCCTTGAACTACAGGAGGGACATTTCGAGGAGGCCGCCTCTCTGTATTCCCGGCTGGACGCCGAGGCCTCCAGGTACGGACAGGCGGTTTCCCTCTATCTGGACGGCAGGTTGAGCGGGGCGGAAAGATTGGGGAGAGACTATCTGGATAAAAATCCCCAGGGCGCTTTCGCGGCTCAAACCTATCTTTTACGAAGCGTTATCGAACGCGACCGGGGCCGGCTCCGCCAGGCAACAAGCCTGATCGAACGCGGGCTCGAGCTGGACTCCGAACACCGGCCGGTTCTGCTGCGAGCGCTTGCCGAGACCCGGTTCGCCCGCAAAAGATACCGAGACGCGCTCGAGGCTTTCACCGAGCTGTTTAGCTCCTATCCAGAGGGGCTTAGCGATGAGACCGCCAGACTGCTTGCGGCACGCAGCCTGTTCTATCTCGGGGAGACCGATTCTGCAGAGGCCAGCCTGAGGGCGCTTCTCGGCGCGACCCGCGACGAGGTGGTTGCAAACGAGGCCCACTACTATCTGGGCGAGGTTGCCGCACGCAGAGGGGATTATATTGAGGCCGCCGAAGAGTTCGCCTGCGTAAAGGAAGGTTCCCTTTATGCGCGTGCTCTTAAGAGAAAGGGGGAGGTACTTGCAAAGGGTGGGCAACACACCCAGGCCATAGGAGCTTTCAGGGCGGCACTTGACGTGACAGCATCCAAGGACGAACGTGATGAGATACTCCTTGCCATAGAGGAGAGCCGCCTGGCACTTGGAGTCTATCCTGATCGGATCACGATGCTCAAGCAATACATAGAACGTCACCCTGACGCTGTCCGCAACCCCGAGCTTCAGCTGCAGGTTGCACTTGAGTACGTTGAGAAGGGCAGCTGCATCGCCGCCATGCATGAGATCAACAAGCTGCTTGCTCGCTACCCCGACTCCGAGGCCGCGGCGGAAGCCCTTGAGTATAAGGCGCGCTGTCAGCGCCGTCTGGGTAAGATAGATGAAGCCATCGCCACCTATCGCGAGATTCCCAAGCTTTCGCCGCCCCCCGCGGTGCTGATGCGCTCCCAGACGGAGCTGGCCCGGCTTCTCCGCTCCCTTGGGCGGGACGGCGAGGCCCTTGCCGTTTACCGCGAGCTTTCAACAACCAGCAGCAGCGCCGCAGACAGGGCATCCTACACCTTGGCAATGGCAGAGATCTACTACTCCCAGGGTAACCATCAAACCGCTGCGGACCTTATCCAGGCCGCGATCACCGAAAGCTCCAGCTCCTCGGTCCTGAAGCAGGGGTTTCTCTTAGGTATAGAGGTGGAGCTTGCACGCGGCAACCTCATCGCTGCCGGCTCATACGCCAGGCGTTACCGGAACCGGTTCGGCGAGACCGCGGACTACCTTTTCCACCGCGCTGCGCTCGACCGCGCATCAGGGAAACTCAAGGATGCCTTCTCGGCGTATAAGGAAGCGGCGGCGCGCTTGCCTGATGGATCCGAATCCCGCATAGACGCCTTGATCGGCGCGGCAGAGGTCGCACGATTGCTCGGGCGCACGGACGAGGCAAGAGGGCTGCTGGAAGAGGCAGCGCTTGAGGTACAGATAGACCGTCAGCGCATCGAGATAACACGAAGGCTGCAGGCCCTTGAGTAACAACATTCCACCTCGCGTACAGAAGTTCCTTTCCAACCGGGGAGTGGCCTCGAGACGAATGATAGAAGCCTGGATGCGCGATGGACGGGTGCTCATCAACCAAAAACCGGCCAAACCAGGGGACACCCTGCGGGAGCAAGACGAGATCACGGTGCTTGACGTGGATAGAACCGTGCTCTACCGCGCCACCCTCAGAGGGGTCTGGGATGAACGCTCCTCCAAATGGCTCAAGCGAGGCTTTGAGTACTGGGCGGTCAACAAGCCGCGAGGCGTGCTGGTCTCCACACGCGACCCCCATCACAAGAACATGGTTACGCACCTCGTCCCTTCTGCAGCGAGGGTTTTCCCTGTGGGGCGTCTGGACAAGGAAAGCGAGGGGTTAATCCTTTTGACCTCGGACGGTGAGCTGTGCCATTGCCTTACCCATCCACGGTTCGGCGTCGTCAAACGCTACCAGGCAACCCTTGATTGGCCTGCTTCAAAAGAAGCGATTGCCGCCGTTGAGAAGGGCGGGGTTATGCTGGATGACGGTCCCACGCTGCCTGTGAAGGTCAACGTTATCTCGCCCCGTCTTCTTGAGCTTTCCATGCGTGAGGGGCGCAAGCGTGAGATCCGCAGGATCTTCGAACACTTCGGATATCGCGTCGTTCGACTGGTCAGGGTGGGGTTCGGACCTGTCGAGCTGGGGGATTTGCCTCAGGGTAAAGCCCGCGAGCTGACCTCAGATGAGGTAGCCGCGCTGCGCCGGGCGGTAAAACGTCCTTACCAATCGGTCGAGAACAGGGTCACTGAAAGGCTGAACCGCCGTCCCGCGTCCGGCAGACCGGGCCAGCGCTGGGGCCGGCGGTCGAGCAGATCATCCGCACGCAGGGCGACGCGAAAAGGCTCCCGTTCGTAGAGAACCCCGCACCCCAGAATCGCATAAGAGGATTCATAAGCCTCTCCGCTTCGGCGTTCACCGCTTGCCCCTATCAGCACAAACGCTTCCAACCGGGTAAACTTCAAAGACATCGAGTCGGTTAGCTCCCAAAGCGGCGTCCATGGGGATTGAGGTTCTGAAAAGCCAACCCGGAGCTTCCCGACAAGGGAAAGCTTGTCTCGCTCCAGTTTGGCTTCCACCTCGCCCCCTGTTTGATTGAAATCAAACAATTCAACCTGGGGAAACCCCTGGGGTCCTGCCTGCCAGAAGAGGGCCTCACCCTGTTCGGTGAAGATGGACACCTCTACCCCCTCGTAGCCCGCTCCTATGTGGAGTCGGTCTGCAAGGATGTGTCCCTGCACTTGCGGTGCAAGGGTTGCCTGAACGGGTGCAAAGAGCACGGAATCCAGCAACAGCGGGGTCTTGCGGAGGTAGCAGCCTTCGAACTCAAGGGATAGATTGCCGAGCACTGCAACCAGGTTCAGACTGGCGCCTGCTCCTGCCGGATTATTCTGCGCCGGGGAAAGGCGTCCCTCTATGCTCGGGGTGATGAGCATGAAGCCGGCCTGATATTGGAAAATGGCATCGGTTAAAAATTCCATCCCTTCCGGGTTCAGCCTGGCCTGAGTTTTTGAAAGTATCTTAGCCCACGGCCTCGCTGCAAAAATTCGCGCCGTAGCCTGACCTCCGCTGCGTTGATTCCCGCTCATCGTAGAGGTGTAGGCCTGCGTCTCGACGCCTGCCAGAAGATCGGAGTGATGCCAGAGGCCTTGAAGCCAGGCGTCTGCATACGAGCGAGATTCCATAGCAGGACGGTCAAACCCTTCGGGGAGGGCGGTATTCTCGTAGCGCAGACCTTGTATTCCCGCAGCAATCTGCAGCGATTTGATGTTGGCTACAAGCCGGGTCTTTCCCAGTTGCTGTAGACCGTGGAAGTGGTCTGCCCTTTCATGGATCGAGAGTGCGGTGTGGCTTGACAGGAAGGGGCCGTCCTGGCGGGCCAGAAGTTCGAATCCGAACGGAGCGCCCAATGCCATACCTGCACCCAGGGTGTCGTACTCGAGAGGTATAACCATCGGCCGCTCGCGAGGCGGCTCAAGCTCAGGGGGAGGGGGAAGTTCAGGCAGGATCGGTTGTGTGAAGAGCAGTATGGTGAGCAGCGCATTCATTTCCGCAGGCTTTTTGAGTAGGGGGCGGAAAGGACGCCCCTCTCAGTGACGATCCCTCTGATCAATCCTGCAGGTGTCACGTCGAAGGCGGGGTTTGCTACAGAAGCGTCCCTGGGGGCAGTACGGCAGGAGGCGAACGCTCTGACCTCGTCCTCAGAGCGCCTCTCTATTGGAATCCCGGCTCCGTCCTTTAAGCTAAAATCCACACTGGACGACGGCGCAACAACCCAGAAAGGAACCTTGAAATGCCTGGCCAGGATAGCCAAACCGCAAGTCCCGATCTTGTTGGCCGTATCCCCGTTTGCAGCGATGCGGTCCGCTCCGACGAGGATCACGTCAAGTTCTCCCATAACGCTGGCGAGCGCCGATTCGGTTACCAGGGTATATGGAATCTTCCACTGCGAAAGCTCCCATGCGGTAAGGCGAGCGCCCTGCAGCAGCGGACGCGTCTCAGGCACCACCACCTCAACCCTCTTGCCTGAAAGATGGGCCTTGATTATCACGCCAAGCGCCGTGCCCACCCCTGGTGCGGCCAATGCACCTGTGTTGCAGTAGGTGCCTACCTTCATGCCTTTGCGTATGAGTCTCTGACCGTGCTCGGCCATGGTGAACGAACGTTCCTCCTCCTCCTTCCATATTGCAAGGGCCTCGGCAACGATCTTATCCCTGGGGGTCCTTCTGTCAACCACAGCCTTCATCCTGTCCAGAGCGATGAAGAGGTTGAGGGCGGTTGGCCGGGTTGCGGCAAGTTTTTGGATTCCTCCAAGCAGCTTTTCATGAGCAGCGCCCTTACGTGCGGCATGGGCTACGGCCAGCGCGGCCGCCACCCCGATCAGCGGGGCACCGCGTACCGCCAAATTCCGGATGGCCTTGCAGGCCGAGTTTATATCCGCAAGCTCCAGATAGCGTTTTTTGACGGGCAGTTCGCGCTGGTCAAGGACGGCAAAGCTGCGTTGATTCCACCTCAATGCGTTGTAAGGGGGTTTTAAAGAATAAGGGGGGCGCTTCGGCCCCCCTTGTGTTTGGGACATTATTTGTCGATCGCCTCGCGAAGGGCCTTTCCGGCCTTGAAGACCGGGCGCTTGCGGGCCTTGATCCTGATCTCTTCGCCCGTGCGCGGATTGCGGCCCTTACGTGCCTTGGTGCGGCGCACCATGAAGGTGCCGAAGCCGACGAGAGGTACACGCTGGCCTTTCTTAAGAGCCTTCGTAACCTCATCTATCATTGTATTTACGGCTACTCCGGCCGCTTTCTTAGTGACGGTCGCGTTTTTCGCGATCTTTTCAATCAGTTCTGCCTTTGTCATTTATGCGCCTCCTTGATCAAAGGTTGCTTAAATTATAGTAAAGACGGGGCTTTTGTCAAGCCCTCTCGCGCTAATTCGCTTGAGTCAACACTTTCTCTATCTTGGGGCAAATAGAGTGAATATGTAGTTGAATTTGCTGATAAGTGCGCTTGTAGATTCCCGGAGAACCTCCTATAGGATCATCTATGTTCCGGCCGTGGGGCCATGGTTTGGGGAATCCGGTTAGAAGGAACGTGCGGTCGGAGAAACGCGCGTACCGTCTGCGGATGCGTAAAAGATGACCGCGGGTCATGGCCAGTATGAGATCGGCCCAGGCGGCAAGCTCGTCGCTCAACTCCTTTGAACGGTGGTCTTCAAGGGAAAGTCCTTGTTCACGCATGACCATCCTGGCGAGCCGCGCGGCTTGTGATCCTTTGGCGGCCGACAGGCCTGCGCTTCGGACGTTCACGCGAGGCGAGATGCAACGCGCTCGAAAGAGGGCCGCCGCCATAGGCGAGCGGCAGGTGTTGCCGCCGCATACGAAAAGCACGTTGAGTTCCTGAGGAAAAGCCAGGCAGGGAGTCTTATTCAGACGCCTTGCGACCGTCCAGATCGAGCAAGCACCCTTGCGAAGGATGGCCGGCCTTTCTCCCGTAAGATCGACAACAGTGGAGGCTATAGGCTTTAAATCCAAGCTCTCCTGAGAGGCGTCCCCTTCTACCAGCCCCACCTCCGCAACCAGCCCATCAGGAAGTCTGGCTTGATCCCGCAGCTCCTCGCCCGAAAGGTTGGCCGAGGTGGCGATCAATGGCCCTGTGCGGCAGGCGAGCGCACGAAGCGAGGCGTCCATGGGAAGTCTCACACCGATGGGTTCGTTCCCTTTCTCTCTTGCAGGAAGGATCAAAGTTACCCTGCCGGGCAGCAGGCGTTCGAGAGCCAGTTCTTGCATCTTACTTTGAACGTTAACCCTTTCGGCAAGCTGCTTGCGTGAGCCGAACATCCGGGCAAAGGGTTTCATACTGTCCCTTCCCTTCAATCCCCTCAATCTTCGTTCACCTTCGGGTGTATCCTTTACAAAGATGCCTGGCACGGTATCGGTGGGCAGAATCGCGAGCTCGCCTCGCTTGAGCACCGCTGCGACGCGTTCAATCGCTTGCCGGCTCAACATGAACAATCACGTCCTTCAGACGGCTCTCACGCTTCATGAGCTTTGAACGAACCCCATCGGCTATAGCGTGTCCATCTTTAACGGATAACTTCCTGTCTACGGTTATGGTGATTTCAAGGAAGTAGTAAGTCCCTACGGGGTGGGCTCGCATGTGGCGGACCTCGCGGACATCTTTGAACTCAGCCAGCCGGTTCTTTAAAGGGGTAAAGAATTCATCGGAGGGTTGAGCGTCTAAGAGCACCTTAAGGTTATCCTTGACGAGCTTTATTCCGGTCCAGATGATAAAACCGGCTACGATCACGGCTGCCGCCGGGTCGAGGAATCTTACTCCAAGGAAGGCAAAGAGGATGCCAAGAAGCGCCGCCGAGGTGGCCAGGATGTCGGCGCGGTGGTCCGCGGCTTGCACCTCGACCGCAGGTGAATGGTAACGTTTGGCCGCCGATCGGGCGTAGAAGTAGAGACAGAGCTTGGCTGCGATGGTAACCGCCGATGCGGCTAACGCCAGCCAATATAACGAGGGAAGCTCTTGCATGGGGGAAAGGATGTTTTTAATGCCATCATAGACTATAAAGCCACCAGTGGCGATGATTATGAGCGCGGCGATGAAGGCAACGAGAACCTCGATGTTGCCGTGTCCGTAGGGATGATCCTTGTCTGCAGGCCTTGCTGCCATGCGAAAGGAAACAAGGATCATCACCGAGAAGAATATATCAAGGGTGGAGTTCACGCCGTCGGCGATGAGCGCCCGCGAAAGCGTAAGGAAGCCGATTCCGAGCTTCATTCCCATAAGCAGCACGTTGGCGACGGTGCTTGTGATCAGTACCGCTCGGACCCTCTTCTCACTCATATAAATCTCAGGGTCTCAGTCCTTCTCGCAGATTTCCTTCAGCCTTTGGCAGAACCGCGCGGCGTTACGTGCGCCTGCCCGCCCAACGCTCATGGCTGCGACAGGAACGCCGCCGGGCATCTGCACGATCGAAAGAAGCGAGTCCCAACCGGAAAGAGGCGAGGTGTCAAGCGGCACACCTATCACAGGAAGCGAAGTATATCCGGCTATCACCCCGGGCAGAGCCGCAGAGTAACCGGCAAGGGCGATTATTACCGAAAATCCTCTCTCTGCCGCGGTCTTTGCAAAATCGGCGGTCTCTTCCGGTTGTCTGTGTGCCGAGAGGTAGTGGGTCTCGTATTCGATCCCTGCTGCTCCAAGCTCCTCCTCGGTCAGCTTTACGTAATCCGCATCGTTATTCGAGCCCGCAACTATCGCCACCTTAAAGCTCATGCCAGCCTCCTTATGCCTTTATCGCCTATGTCCCGGCGGAAGTATATGCCGTCGAAGTAGATCTTTTTATCTTCAAGCGGTGCGTATGCACGCTCCTTGGCTTTTTTAAGATCGGATGCGAACGCTGTGACACCAAGCACCCGGCCGCCAGAGGTCAAAAGCTTTCCGTCCTGTGCTCTGGTCCCGGCATGGAAGCAGACGAAGTCCGGGTTCTCCTTTACATCCAACCTTATATGTTTGCCTTTTTCGTACACCCCCGGATAGCCGCCCGATGCCGCCACCACGCAGAGTGCGCTGCCCGGACGGGTCTTTACTCTGCGGGTCCTAAGCCTACCCCTTGCGGTATCCACGAGTAGCCCCAGCAGATTCTCATCCATGAGCATCATCAACGGCTGGTTCTCCGGATCGCCGAACCGGCAGTTGAACTCCAATACCTTTGGGCCTTCTTGGGTCACCATCAGTCCCATGTAGAGCACGCCTTGATAGCGGATATCCTCATCCCTCAGTCCATCAAGCACCCGCTGGATTATTTCCTTCTCGATTCTTTCTGCAAGCGCGGCATCGACGAAAGGCGCAGGTGCGTACGCACCCATGCCGCCGGTGTTGGGGCCGGTATCTCGCTCACCTATCGGTTTGTGATCCTGCACAGGAGGAAAGCTGATGTAGTTGATGCCGTCAGTCAAGATCAGGATGGATACCTCTTCACCCACAAGGCGCTCCTCAACAACGACTCGCTCCCCTGCCCGACCGAACCTGCGCTCGGCCATCATCTTATCAACGGCGGCGAGCGCCTCCTCAGGGGTGGAGCAGACGATCACCCCTTTGCCCAAAGCAGGGCCGGATGCCTTAACGACCAGGGGAGAATCTTTCCCCTCCACGTAGCGCTTTGCCGAAGCGATGTCGGCAAAGACCTTGAAGGAAGCCGTGGGGATGCGGTGTCGTTTCATGAACTCCTTGGCAAACGCCTTCTCCTGCTCCAGTATCGCCGCCTTTTTGGACGGCCCGAAGACGAACAAGCCCTCCCGGGTCAGCAGATCGGTGATGCCTGCGAACAGCGGAGCCTCCGGGCCGACAACCACGAGGTCAGGCTTATGCTCCCTTGCAGCCTCAAGGACCGCGTCAATATCAGTTGGGGAGATGGGCAAATTCTCGCCCAGCCTTGCCGTTCCCGCGTTGCCCGGCAGGAAGAAAAGCTTCTCTACGTCAGCTGACTCGGC
>JAYELY010000245.1:0-2147 GCA_034717795.1 Caldifarciminota bacterium | reverse complement strand
TGAAGGAATCAGAGATTGCAACCTACGATCCGATTGTCTCTGAAAAGATAGCCCGCTATTATCAGTACGTTCTCAACCGCTTCAAAGAGAAGGGCTTCTCCCGGATCAGAATAACCGCTTCGGATAACTATATAGCTGATATCGCACAGCGTTATCTTAGCGAGCGTCTTTACCACACTGAGATTACCGTTGTGGAGAACCCAGAGTACGCGCGTGTAGAGTTTATTTTCCGATAGGGAAAAAGTAACGTTAGACGAGTAAAGTTGAAAGGCCCGTGTGGTTGACACGGGCCTCGCTTTAAATATAATCCAACTTCATGGAGCCGTAGTTCAGTTTGGTTAGAACGCTAGCCTGTCACGCTAGAGGTCGCGAGTTCGAGTCTCGTCGGCTCCGGTTTTTTTTCTCCCTTTAGTCTCCAACCAACGTGAAAAAAACCACAGCACAGGCAGTATGATTACAGCCGCTGCCAACCCCCACCACCCTAACATGGTAAAGGAAGTTACGATAACGTCCGCCGTGAGCACCCCCACACAGATCGTAAGGAAAGAGCGCCAGGGCGGCATCCTCAGAACAGACGCGATAAGAGCGCCGGTCCATGCGCCGGTTATCGGTAAAGGTATCGCTACGAACAGGAAAAGCCCCAGATACTCGTAGCGTTCGATGAATCCCCCCTTCCTTTGGGCATGAGCAATGAGCCAGTCGAAGAAACGGCGGAATATCTTGAGGCGACCGAGGAGGCGCATTACGGCGTCCAAAAGAAAGAGGATGGGGATCACAGGCAGGATGTTTCCTGCAAGCGCTATAAGCGAGACTTCAAGCCAGGGAAGACCGAAGCCGTGTATACCCAGTGGTACGGCTCCGCGCAGCTCGGAGATGGGCATCATGGAAAGAAGAAACACCACCAAACGCCCCCCCAGCCCCTGCTGGCTTAGTTCCTGCCCGATATATTCTCCCAATCCGCCACCTAATGCCAGAACTGCAAAGATAAGAGTCCCGATCAAGGCAAGCCTGTCTTTCTTCTGTGCCATATCTCCACCAGGGAAAAGGCCACCACAAGGATCACGAGCAACGGGTTCTGTAGTGGTTTGAAATTAAAGGTCTTTCTGCGTGGGAGGGATTCGACAACATCTTTGAGTTCTTCGGGGGTGATGAGTTTTCCTGAGTTTTGCCGCGCCAGATGCGCGAGCAGCTCATAGTTGGCTCCACGTGAGGGCTGTTCGGGAGGAGCCGGGGTTATTTCGATCCAACCCCTTGGGGCGAATCTTTGATTGTTCCATGAGATACCAAGGCGATAGGCTCCGGCGGGCGGCGTTCCTGAAAGACGAAACGAGTTGGTACTCAATGGGATGACGTTCAACGCATGCGAATCCGGCATCAGCCAGGCTTCGATTCCGTTTCCGGTCACCTCCACCTCGGAAAAGAGTGCAAGCCTTAATGAAGCATCGGTTGATTCCTCCACCCCGAACCTGAAAGGGAATCCCTCACCTTCTACAAGATAGGCCAGTGCGGTTCGGATAAAAGAGCTAAAACCTACCCGATCCCGCCGGATGGCTGAAACGAGATCAGGCAGCTCGACCCCGATCGTTCTCACCGGTTTGTTGAGGCTGGCCATGAAGGTAGCTCCGTCTTTGCCTACGAGGGTTTGGGCGCCGGGCTTTGGCACATACATGGCCTGGGATGGATTCTCTGCACCTCCTGTTTCAGGATGCCATTCGGCCATGAGAAGCTCTGCAAGTGGCGAGTATTGCCAGGGGGGGCTGGGATTGAACCGACGGTTAGTTGCTTCAAGAGGTATTAGATCCCTTAGACCGGCTGGAGCCTGCTCGCCTGCAGAGATGAACATGACAGGGACGGCTTCCTTTACGGCATCCATTACCAGTTCCCGGGTTCTTTCCGATAGGTCGGCGCGCATCGGTCCAACGACCAGCACGTCAGGTCGTTTTGTTGCACCCCCAACAATCCTACCAGGCGCGACCTCGACGTGGGTGGATAGCCGTATCCTGGGCAGGACCCGCAGCGCCGCAAGGATCAACTCGGTTTCCTGCGAGATCGTTCCTGCGATGAAGAGCACTTCCAGTCCAATGGATTCCTGGGGGGCGTGAAAAACAAGAATGTTGTTGTCCAGTCTGTCTTCTCCAGGCAGGCTG
>JAYELY010000244.1:0-2159 GCA_034717795.1 Caldifarciminota bacterium | reverse complement strand
TGCTGGAAAGATACCCGCCGGCTGCCATACCACCGATCAGCCCCCAATCCAGCGCCTCGCGCTGCCACCCGTAACACCCGTAACACACCCCGTACCCCTCCGGGGCATTCTCATTATTATTAGGAGCTAACGCTCCGCTCGCAAGGACATAACCCGCCAAAGGGGCAATCAAAAGAGCCAAAAGGATTCTCTTATTCGCCATCAGCGCACTCTAATCACACCAGGATAATTGTCAAGCGCATTTTACCCCGAGCATCATCCAACATAAAGCTCGGGAGGGTCCAGACACCCAATCCTTAACATAGGGATAATTCCCTAAATTAATTTGTATGTGATTTTTAACCCGCCACGAAAAAGCACCTTGGTCTCTTGACAAAAAAAGTAAACAGCTTATACTTTTTTAGCGAAACTTAAAGAAGGAGGTAGCGTGAGAAAATCCCTGAAAGTAATCATAGGCTTGTGCGTGTGTGCCCTTAGCTTCGGCTTAATCGGAGCAAACAACGAAGGGACCGAGGTCCCAGGCACAAGAAAGACCGGACACGGAGGACAACCCCCCCTTCAGCCCGGCAGGATGTTTACGGTCGACATGCAAAACCGCATCTACCTCACTCACGTGTATTCTTATGGCTCCGAGACCTGGTTTATAATCCATTCAGACGACTTCGGGCAAACGTGGAGCGAATGGGCAGAGGTGCCGCCGGGGATATGCAATCGGGGTGTTATGACCTGCGATTCGCCAGGCAACCTTTACGTGGCCTCGATCTGCTTCACGATGGGACTTTTCTTCACTTCCTCTGAAGATGGAGGAATCCACTGGAGCGATCCGAAATGGATGCTCAAGCGAACCGAAGGAAAAATCCCGGTGGATGTGACCCTGAACTGCGTCGGCGAGACCCTTTATCTCGCATACCTCGACCAGCGCGCAAGCCGATGGAACAATGACCTCTACTTTATGATCTCCCACGATCGGGGCGAGACCTGGAGCGATGAGGAGGTTCTGTGGAACGACTCTCTGGGACATTCTAGGCGCCTTGCCGCTGACGTCTGCGGCTCGGAATGGGTTGCGTTATGGTACGAGTGGTTCTCTGATGGAGAATACGAGAACATGCAAGGGATTCTTTATCTTCGTTCATCCGAGGATGGCGGGAAAATCTGGAGTCCGATCAGATATCCCGCCGGAGAAGAACCGCTATATGTAGCGAAAGTCGGCGCCAACATCTTCCAATGTCTGGACGTAGAGATAACGCCCGACGCCTACTACGTATCCTGGGACAGCTCGCACGTTGCCTTCTTCGCATCGTCCAGCGATAAAGGGGTAACATGGACGAGGCAGGTTCTCTTTGAAGCTGATTCAAGCAGAAGCGATGTAGAGTTGGATGCGCGCGGGAATTTAGTGGCCGCGCTGGTCTGCGCAGACGGTAAATCCCTGCTTCGATACAGCATAGACAGAGGGGAGAGCTGGAGTGAACCTAAAGTGATAGGCCAATCCGATTTCGATGATAGAGTATTACCCTGGTACATGGGAACCTGGGAGCCCAGATTGGCCATAGATAAGGACTACCGCATCCATGCCCTGTGGCACCAGGCCGTAGATACCCTTGAAGCCGCACTATTCTACTACTGCGAGACCGAGACAGCTATCGAAGAAGCCCCGTCCGTAGAGCTCGCCCCCCCACTTCAAGCCTTCCCCAACCCCTTCAGGGATCACGTAAACCTTGTTATCTCCCTTGACCCGCAAGACGCTTTAGAGCCGGCGATCTACGACGCCGCAGGACGCCTGGTACGTAGCTTTGGGAAAATCAGCCCTGGAAACGGATTAGTAATGATAGACTGGAACGGCAGAGACGCCAAAGGCCGCGCCGTTCCGAAGGGAAGCTACTTCGTTAGGGTGCGCCGTGGAGAGGATGAACGTAGTCTGAAGATCGTCCGAATCCGATAAAACACTCTCCATCCACTTGAGGAAGGAGGATGCGGGGAAGCAAGCTACTTTTCTCTTCGCTCCACCTCGGCGAGCCAGCCGAGGCGAATGTGTGAGCGGCGGTCGCGCCGGGTGTAGGGCTTTATATCCAGAACCGGCGTGCCCTCTACCATATCCACTCCCTTTACGTGAAGGATGTTTTTCTCGCGTTTAACGAGCCGGACAACTGTCAGCCCGATAG
>JAYELY010000243.1:0-2164 GCA_034717795.1 Caldifarciminota bacterium | reverse complement strand
AAGGGATGTAGTTGGGACTCTACTGGTGGATACTTTGTATCAAGGAAAGGTAGTTCTTTTGGTCGAGGGGCCTTCTGATAAGATGCTTCTTCACGCTTTTTCTGAGCTTTTGGCTTCTCAGAAGAAACCGTGCATTAACTTCGAGCGAATTGTCCTTCAGCCAGCTTATGGTGCTCCTGTGTGTCCTGCGGTAGCGTCAATATTGAAGAACGAAAATGTACCTACGGTTGCACTTCTAGATTCTGATTCTGAAGGCGAGCGTATTAAGCAAAAACTTCTGGATCATGGATTGTTGGAAGAAGAAGATATAATAATGCTGAAACAAGCGGTCAATCCTAGGTCGCGAAGAGAAACGATTGAGTGTTTGATTCCCAAGCATATTATAGTCGAGGCAGTAAACGAGGTTTATCATCCTTCATCAAAGTTTGAGAAGCCAGAAGGGGGGTGGTGGCCCATGGTTTCACAGCTAAAAGCATGGCTCAGAAAACGAAATTTAATTTCTGATAAGGAAGATTTAGACAAAATAACTATGGCCAATATCTTTAAGAAGCACTTCACACCCCAAGAGGTCTTTGATAACGATGAAAATATCCAAGAAGATTTCAGAGAGTTGCATACGTTAGTTGAGGTTCTAAGAAAGAAACTCGATGATAAATTGTCTTTGCAGGATGTGCGGTAACCCCTCCGCTCGGTTTAAGGTATTTACAGGTAGAGCTTGACTTTCCCTCTTTGATCTTTATTCTGAGTAATGGTTTTTGGGATTGGAATTGACATCATCGAGGTCGCGCGCATCAGAAAGGCGTACAAAAAGTTCGGCAAGCGGTTCCTTGAAGGCATCTACACCGAGCGCGAGCAGAGCTTCTGTCTGGGACGAGCCAACTTTGCCGAGGGGCTTGCGGCCCGCTGGGCGGCCAAAGAGGCGTTTCTTAAAGCGCTCGGCACCGGTCACTCGCGCGGTGTCCGCTGGAGGGACGTGGAGATCATAGACAACGAGCACTCCAGACCCACCGTCAAGGTCTCAGGAAAACCAGCCGCCCTACTGGGGAACCGGAAGGTTCATCTCTCCATCTCCCACCTTGCCGATATGGCCACGGCCATAGCGATCATCGAAGAATAATAAACCGCAGATTTCACAAAAAGTAGGGGCACGGCATGCCGTGCCCCTACAAATCTTATTCAGGCGAAGAACTCCCTGATCTTGGCGATAACCCAGGAGCGCTGTTCGACAGATAATTCAGGAAAGCAAGGCAGTGACATTACCTCGCGGGCCGCTTTCTCGGATTCAGGGAACGAACCTTCGCCAAGCCCAAGATATGAAAGCACCGGCTGAAGGTGCAACGGGTAGGGGTAGTGGATGCCGACCCCGATCTCTGCTTCATTCAAGAACTTCTTCAACTCGTCCCGCTTCGGGGTGCGGATGGTGTACTGGTGATAGATGTGGTTCGAGTCCGGATGGACTGCCGGTGTCTTGACAACATCCTTTAACTCTTCGTTATAAGCTTCGGCATTTCTGACCCTTAGCTCATTGAACCGATCGATATGCTGCAGCTTGATCCTGAGAAACGCTGCCTGGATGGTATCGAGCCTCGAGTTCTGGCCGATAATTGTATGATAGTACTTCTTTGGCGAGCCGTGTACCCGAATCAGGCGGCATTTTTCGTAAAGTTCGTCATTATCAGTAGTTATAAGCCCGCCGTCGCCCAATGCCCCTAAATTCTTGGTGGGGAAGAAGCTGAAGATGGTTAAATCTCCAAGCCCGCCCACCTTCTTATCTTTATAAGTAGAACCGAACGCCTGAGCGCCGTCTTCTAACACCTTGAGATTGTGTCGCTTGGCGATATCAAGGATAAGCTCCATCTCGACCGCCTGACCGTAGATGTGAATAGGCAAAATGACTTTCGTTTTTTCGGTGATCGCCTGCTCGATCTTTGCCGGATCGATGTTAAAGGTATCGGGTTTGATATCCACAAAGCGAGGCGCAGCGCCCAGGGCTACGATCACCTCAGCCGTCGCAATGAACGTAAATGGTGAGGTTATAACCTCATCCCCAGGACCCACGCCCAGCGCCCTCAAGCAGATCGCCAAAGCATCGGTGCCGTTACCTACGCCGATAGCGTGCCTTACGTCAAGATAGGAGGCGGCCTCAACCTCAAACTCCTTCTCC
>JAYELY010000242.1:0-2171 GCA_034717795.1 Caldifarciminota bacterium | reverse complement strand
CGAAGAGGTAGTCCGAGGTGGGGGAAAAGGTGGCCGAAAGCGCCTTGCCGGTCAGAGAAACGAGCTTGGGATTGGCGGTGGACATGATGAACAACCTGTAGGTAACAACGCCCTCGCCCTCCTCGCCTGCCTCCATTGGCTGGCCGAACAGAATCCATTTAGAGTCAGGGGAGATTACGAGGAGAAAATCCAGACCCTCGATAACGCGCTGGTCTGTCTCGGCATGTTCAAGCCAGTTATCCGAGGCGCTTCTTTCTTGAGCATCCTCAAACTCCACCACGTCGAAGCCCACAAGCTCCAACCTGTCCTGCGAGAACGTTGACGATGCCAGAATCATAAGGATTCCGAGGATCATAATTCGGCGATCTATAGCCATAGCGACTCCTTCGGTTTAATAAACCGGGCGGTATAATTCCAAAAGTTTCCAAGAACTTTGGCATCAACGAAGCCCGCTCCGGTGGCCTCGTTGACGGTAGTGCGCTTGAGCGGATAATCCGGGTCCGGGAAGAACTCGGTTACCGCCAGGATGCCTGAAGGTTTGAGGACCCTGTGTGCCTCCAGCAAAGCCCTGTGCCGCTCGGGTATCTCGTAAAGTACGGAAACCATGCAGACAAGGTCAAGGGTCGAATCCTCAAACGGCAGCTCGCAGGCGCTGGCCTGAACCAGCTCGACGTTGGCGATATCTTGATTTTCCGGTCTGGATAACTTGTTTTCGAGCTGATCAAGCATCTTGCGCTGGATATCGAGTGCGTAAACCTTGCCCTGGGGACCGACCGCTCGCGCCACGAAGGTAGTATAGGCTCCAGAGCCGCAGCCCACATCCAGGAGTTTCATCCCCGGCTGGATACCGGAGCGGGAGATAACTTTATCCGCTGGCTGCATCAAGCGACGGAAACCTGAGTCCAGGAACCAACCGGTGTATGAAGGAGCCGGAAAGTGCCAGAGATTGCGTACGATTTTCGCTAGAGTCAGCCACAGGAAAACGAAACCCAGGATTGAGCCCGCAACGATGATGATTACTAAAAGCCAAGTGGGCATACCAAAGACTACGCCATCACGAAACGTAGTCAAGCAATCTTGAAGTGCAGTAGCTACCTTCATTGTTTGCCGCAACAACACCGTTGCTTGATTTTTGCCTGTAGATATTGATGAATTTCTTTTTACTCGTTTGCTTTAGAAGGTCGGGAGGCAACCTCAAGCGCTTCACCTGTAATCATCAGTTTCTCTGCTCATACCGATAGAACTCTAAGCAAGGAGTGTGTCAGGAATTATGGGACTGTTACGAAAGTATCATCCAACTGATATTCTTACGTATTTCTGTGAAAACATTTTTGAATAGGTCAATGATTATGGGAGAGTTATGGGGTTGACAACCCAGGTTTATTGAATATTGTTTTCAAGATACAAGAAATGGAGGTTTAAGGAGGTTAAAAGTCTAACCGTTTTACAAACGTGCAACACAGGGAAAAGGATGTCAAAATGCAGGTTGTGTGGAGGGAGCGGCGAAGTAGCCTGCAAGCAGTGCAACGGCGAGGGCTATACCACGTGCCCCAAATGCGGCGGCGCACGCTATTACAAATCCAGGGAGCAAAAACCATGCCCGCGGTGCGGTGGAGAAGGAACCGTAGCCTGCAAGGTATGTCACGGAACAGGAACCGTTCCCTGCCCGGCATGCGGAGGATCCGACGCCTGACCGCCCCAAAAAGTTAAGCGCAGACTTGACAAGCTGACCGCGATGCGTATACTTCTTTGTTAACGATTGCTAAGGAGGATAGAGAAATGATCAAGGATTGGACTAAAAACCGGTGGGGCCCGATGATGGTAATCGGGTTTATTCTGGAGGCATTCAGGGGATGTCCATAGTTTAATCCTACTTTTTTAGTAGAATTTGACCCCGGGCATCCTGTCCGGGGTTCTTCTTTTGCACGTAACCCCGGGCAAATCCCGGGGTTTTTTCGATCGGTTCTTAACACACCAAAAGGAGGTGAAATGCAACCGATCATAAGCTGCCGCGAAGTTCATAAGGCCTTCAACGGCGGCGGCTTATTTAAAAAGCGCAAGCCGGTTCGTGCGCTTGCTGACATCAACTTCGATGTTCGCTCTGGTGAGTGCTTCGGGCTTATCGGGCCGAACGGGTCGGGCAAGTCCACGCTTATCCGCATCCTCTCGAC
>JAYELY010000241.1:0-2198 GCA_034717795.1 Caldifarciminota bacterium | reverse complement strand
GAAGCCCAAGGTTATCGAGATAGTGGGCACCGAACACTACTACGAGATGGACGCTTCGGCCTGGGAGCCTGAAGAGGTATACATACCCTTGGGCGAGGATTTCGAGTTCTTCTATCTTTGGCAGGGCAAGACAGAGGTCGCCTGGCGCACCGAGAACGGGGTATTGTACCTTAACGGTGAACCGATAGGAGCCGACCTCAACAAGACTTCAAGCTACCGTATTGCCAACCCGGCAGCGATCCGTACCGTCACCACTAACTCCTCATCGACCAGAGGCTTTAATCGGTTCCCAAACCTCAACGCGGTGGTGATGCACTCCATAGGTTTAGGTGATCATACCCTGGAGTCATTGGCCGAATTCCCCAACCTTGAGCTCATCTCGCTTTCCTGTCCACCCACCTCATCGGTGCCCTTCTCCCGAACCATCAATGTCACCAACGCAGGACTTGCCTATCTTAAGAATCTCCCCAATCTCAAAGTGCTTGCCCTGGAAGGCGCCAAGATATACGGCGCCGGGCTTATTCACCTTGCCGATTTTCCCCAGCTGAGATTCCTTTCCCTGCGCGACAACAATATAACCGATAGAGGGTTACAGCATCTTGCCGGTCTTGCCAACCTGAAGGTTCTTTATCTGGACAACACCAACGTCACCGATGCCGGTCTGACAAAACTCTCCCCACTTGTCGGTCTGAAGGGTTTGGGACTATCTAACACCTCAATCACCGATGCTGGTCTTGTCGAGATCAAAGATTTTAAAGAATTGCGCTGGCTACTCTTATCCGAGACCTCTATCACCGACAGCGGACTGGCCTATCTTGAAGGGTTGGGTGAGTTGCGCTGGCTCGATGTATCCGGAAACTATCTCACCGACGCGGGCCTTGCCCACCTTGTCGGTCTTGAGAACATGCTGTGGATCGACCTTTCAGGCAACCGTATCACCGATAAGGGCCTTGCCTATCTTGAAGGCATGAAGAACCTGCGCTGGATATGGCTACGCTACACCTCTGTGACCGATGCGGGCCTTGTCAAGCTGTCAGGATTCAAGAACCTGCGTGCGCTCGATCTGCGCTACTGCCGCAATATCACCGACGCCGGCCTGTGTCATCTTGCGAAGTTAAAGAACCTGCGCTGGCTGTAGCTTGAGCAAACCGATATCACCGATGAAGGCCTGCATTATCTAAAGCGGTGCAAGAACCTGCGTATGGTTCGATTGTATGACGCACGGGTATCAGAGAAAGGGATTGAAAGCCTCCGAAAAGCCCTGCCCCACTGCGAGGTGATTGCCGAACCGTGGTGATAGGTTCAGGATGGGTTTGAACGGTTGGCGTTTTTTGCTCTAAGCCGCTATCTCGGCAATCGGCTTAAGCTTTACTTGCCTTGCTATTTCGATATCCGAAGGCATGAATCCTCCTGGGGTTTCGTTTCAATTTCCGATCCCTTACGGGGTCCCCGCGGCGTACCCGAAGGGGACGGTGTGGAGTATTTCTATCATAGGAGAAAATCGTGGCGTGTCAAAGGCAGAAATTCAAACGACCTCTCTTGACAACGCATGTTTTCCTAATTATTATATGTTTAACTCAAGGAGGCAGGATGAAGACAAGTATGTGTATTATCGCGACTTTTCTGGGCATACTATTTACCGGGTGCAGCGAGGAGTCGCGTGCTCTGTGGCAGGTTCGCCATTCACCCAACCCCCAAAAGCGCATGCAAGCGGTCAAGAAGCTGGGAGAGATCGGGAATGAAGAGGCCGTTTCAGCGCTCATCGAGGCACTGGGCGAGGAGGATGTCAGGGTTTCCATCACCTCCATGGAGGAGTTAAGTGATCTTGAGGTTAAGGCGATTGACGCTTTAGTGGGCGCTCTTAAGCACGAATCCTTCCAGGTCCGTAGGAGATCTATTCAGGCTCTGGGCAGGATGTACGGTGATGAGTTCTGGGTGCTATTTGAGCGCGGGAGAACAGATCTTCTCTCCGGCAAGGAAGCCTACGTGGATCGAGTGGGGGTGGGACTGATAGAGAAGCTGGCAGATGCCGATTACCTCATACGAAAAGCCGCGTGTGATCTCCTTATCAAATGGAAGTGGTGGTGGAAACCTGATTCCACTGCGGTCCAGCCGCTTATCCTGGCTTACGCCGCTGTCGCATCTGAATCCTTTACGCAGAGTCCCCCGGTGATTGTCGATCCCATGAGTAAAGCCGT
>JAYELY010000240.1:0-2200 GCA_034717795.1 Caldifarciminota bacterium | reverse complement strand
ACGGGAACCACCTGCTCCAGCGCGGCCTGATAGAGCGCAACCGCCAGTTTGAGTGATTCCTCGGAGTTGGCGCCAACCACCTTGGGGATGTTTTTGGTGTTGTATTCGGGATTGTTCGGGTCTTCACGTTCCGGGGAGTAGGCGAGGTAGAAATCGGAGTGAGCGATGAGTCCTGAGTGCTTCTCAAGGACCGGTCTCATGATCTCCTCGGTGGTGCCTGGAAAGGAAGATGATTCCAGCACCACCAGCTGACCTTTTACGAGATATGGAGCTATCTGTTCAGAGGTTCCGGTGATAAACGACAGGTCGGGTTGAAGATGCTCGTCAAGAGGTGTGGGGACGCAGACAAGCAAGGCATCGGCTTCAGGGATCAGAGAGAAGTCCGCGGTGGCATCCAGGAGCTTGCGCTTGCGGGCATCCTTGATCCGCGCCGAAGAGATATGTTTAATGTAAGTGCGTCCCGAATTCAAGGCATCGGCCTTGGCTTTATCGATATCAAAGCCGATTACCCGAAATCCCTCCTCCACGAACGTCAAGGCCAAAGGCAGGCCCACGTATCCCATCCCCACCACACCAACAACCGCCTTGTGCTCGGCTATCCGCCCAAGTGTAAGCATGCCGCCAACTCCTTTGTTAGGTTAAGAGACTATACGAAGCTTAGTCAACACTGGGCTAAAGTCAACATACTTAACCGCAGATTACGCAGATTTAGTTGCTCCTTTCGTCCTTCAGACGAAAGATCGCAATCTCCCTCAACCCCCCCGTCCCTTCGGAGCGGCGTTCTCATCCCGAAGGAAGAGAAAACCATTTATCACCCTCTCCCTCTGGGAGAGGGATGGGGTGAGGGGAGAATCAACCTGTTAGCATATAGAGAAATCTATGGATAGCTCAAGTTGTTTGACTTCACTACGGAATGCAACAACCGCCTGTTTCTTCCATCCACAGATTACTTCCGTCGCAAAGCGTACGCAGATAGCGCAGATTTTTATAAGAATTTTAATTCAACTAATCCGTGTAATCTGCGAAATCTGCGGTTTATTCAAGTTACTTGACTTTGTTGCACTCTCCCCTAGAATCGATGAAATCAAAGGAGGCTTGCGTGAAACGGTTCATAACCTTCATGATCCTGTGTGTTGCAGGATTGGGGGCAAAACAGGTTGACCCGATTGACGAGGTTTTAGCCAAGGGAGGTCTGGTAAGAGAAGACGTCCACTTTGACAGGGCGCTCATGGATTTTTACGGCGGCGGTCCGCACCGGCTGAAGATATTTGATTTATTGGTTAATCGTCCGCTGGACATCCCCTACTACAACCGGCTGTTCGTGCACCAGCTGTTTGAAGGCGGCGACCGGCTTGCCAAGGGTGTGTTCTTTGCTTGTTTGAGAACGGACGCCCCGGTCCGCCGTGGGCTTATCCAGCATCCCTACGCCGCGATGAAGAAAGCGCTGGCCGAGGAAAAAGATAAGTTCTCCTATGCGCTTGATCAGCTCAAGGAGGTCTCAGGCCAGGAAGATTTTACCTGCGAGTTTGAGCCTCCCCAATGGTCGCCGGAAACAGAGGAGGCGTTATCCGTAATTATTCTTGCATCGGCACAAGCGATCGAGATGCGCAACCTGGCGTTCCGCGATCTGTCTAACGAAGAACAGCAGAGGTTATGGGATAAGTCTCTGGGCTACATAGGCGACGATACCGCCCTGACCGCCGAGGATGTTTACTTCGTTGAAGAAGCGATCGGCAGGATCGAGTACTCGCTGCTCTACGCCGGGCTTGAGGATTTGGCCATGGTTCTGGATACCCTGATGCCTTTCATTGATTCGCTCAAGGATGAGCTGCCCCGCTTCGAGTTCGAAACCCCTTACGGTACGGTCAAGATCGCGTGGGAAGGCGATGATGAATATGATGGAGATTATCTGCTTCTCATCGAGACCGGCGGGGACGAGCTTTACTCCCGCGCCGGAGCCAATCCGGATATAGCCCATCCATTGAGCATAGTGATCGATCTGGATGGTTCAGATAGGTATATCAATACCTCGCACGATCCGACGATCGCTGCAGGGGTGCTTGGCGCGGGAATTCTTATAGACTGGCGCGGCGACGAGACGTATGAGTCCAACGGAACAGGAGAAGGAGCAGGCCTGTTCGGCCTGGGGCTTTTGTACGACCGCGAAGGAACCGATCACTACGAGGGCTTTGCCAACTGC
>JAYELY010000239.1:0-2217 GCA_034717795.1 Caldifarciminota bacterium | reverse complement strand
ACATCTCCAACGGCATAGACAAAGCCCAGGAGCTTGATGCCGACTTCATCCTTCTTCTCCTCGACACACCGGGCGGGTTGGACGAGTCCATGCGCGGGATAGTCAAGAAGATTATGGCCTCCGATATCCCGGTGGTCGGCTACGTTTACCCTGTGGGCGGACGCGCGGCATCGGCAGGGGTTTTTATTATCCTTGCCACCCACGCGTCGGCCATGGCTCCGGGCACCAACATGGGTGCGGCACATCCTGTACTCATGGGTGGTGAAAAGCCCGACTCGGTCATGATGGGTAAGATAGAAAACGACGCGGTGGCGTTCATCCGATCCATCGCCGAGGAGCGGGGCCGGGACCCGGACTGGGCAGAACGCGCGGTGCGCGAGTCAATCTCGGCTGCTGCCAACCAGGCGCTCGAGCTCGGCCTTGTTGACTACGTCGCCTCCTCGCCCGAAGAACTCATTGAAAAACTCGACGGCCACAAGGTCAAGATGCCTAAAGGTGAGGTTGTCTTGCAGACATCCGGTGCCGAGAAGATCGAGATCGGTTTGCGCTGGTACGAACGGCTTCTGCAGGTGCTGGCCAACCCGAACCTTATCTACATCCTTTTGATGATCGGCATCTACGGGGTAATAGCCTGGGTTCAGAACCCGGCTTCTATCTTCCCCGGGGTTATCGGCATAATTGCTTTGATATTTGCGTTCTACGGGCTTCAGGTTTTGCCCATAAATTACGCAGGGCTGGCACTTATAGCTGTTGCCCTTATTCTTTTCATCCTGGAGGTGAAAATTACCTCATACGGGATGCTTACAGTAGGAGGAATTGTGTCGTTGGTTCTGGGAACCTTAATTATGTTTCAGGCAACCCCGAAGGCATTCGGGATCTCCTGGCCGGTTATAATCAGTGTGCTGGTGGTGGTGATTGCGTTGTTCGTTTTGATAATCTGGCTTGCGGTCAGAACCCACGTTCGCAAACCCTCCACCGGGCAGAAGGGGATGATCGGCCTTGTTGGCGAGGCGCGCACCGATCTTTCACCCGAAGGCTCGGTCTACGTCCGCGGCGAGTACTGGACAGGGGTGGCGGTATCCGGCAAGATCAAGAATGGCTCAAAGGTCAAGGTCGTTGCCATGGACGGCATGACGCTCAAGGTCGAGCGCGAGGAATCCGGTCCTTGACAGGCGGGGGAGAGAGAGTATTATATCCACGTAAACTAAAATAATCCTGAGGAGGATTCAATGAAGCGAATTGCTTTTCTAGTTACAGTGCTTACTGTAATGCTTGCAACCATTCCTTTAACAACCTACGGGTGGACGCGCACCTACGGGGGAAGCGGACGCGATATAGGTTATGCTGTGCAACAGACTTTAGACGGGGGCTACGTTGTTACTGGTGAAAAAGCCGGTAAACAATGGTTGCTTAAGACAGATGCCCAAGGTGACACCATGTGGACTTCAGTCTATGGGTGGGGGAGAAGTTACTCTGTGGATGAGACCACAGACGGAGGTTACATTTTAACTGGTCAAGGAAATAGCCGTTTTATTTGGATACAAAAGACAGATGCTCAAGGTCACGTTTTGTGGGCGCGTCTTTATGGGCGAGGAACAGGGCGGTCCGTGGAGCAGACGGAAGACGGTGGTTACATTATAGCGGGTTGGTATGATACCGGAGATCACTACGAGCTGGCCGATCTTTGCTTGTTAAAAACAGATTCCTTAGGAGATACCCTCTGGACGCGTACTTGGAGAATACTGTCCGATCAATATGGTTACTCCGTACAGCAAACGATGGATGGTGGTTACGTCATCACGGGATATCTACACTTTTGGGGTTCAAGCCCAAGGTATCTTTGGTTGCTTAAAACTGATGCCCAAGGTAGGTCAGTGTGGGAACATGCTTACGGGGGAGAAGGTCCTTACAATGGTTCCTACGTGCAACAGACCCGAGATGGAGGCTACATCATTACGGGGCGGAGGGGTACTGCATCATTCATTAATGCATACCTTTGGTTGCTTAAGACAGATGAGGATGGCGACACTGTGTGGACCCAAATCTATGGAAAGACAGGATGGAATGAAGGCTGCTGTGTACGAGAAACGGTGGATGGAGGTTACATAGCTGTGGGGATCAAAGATTGTAAACCAGGTAATCTCTGGTTACTCAAGACCGATGGGGAGGGGGATACCCTTTGGACACGTATATACGGCGGAGTAGATGTAGATTGCG
>JAYELY010000238.1:0-2218 GCA_034717795.1 Caldifarciminota bacterium | reverse complement strand
TAAATGCGCGGAATATACTGATCTGCAAGCCATTCTTCAGTATACTCTCGTTTTTTATCTATACAAGACCCAAATCAATAATGTTAATCCACGAAGGAGGCGGCGCGATGCGCCCGGAGTTTCCGAAATTCAAACCCATCGAGCTTGAAGATCGGGACATTATTCACGAGATACTCTGGCGCTACCAGCCCCAGATATCCAAGCTGTGCTTTGCCAACCTTTATAACTGGCGGCATCACTACTCCGTGCAGTGGTGCACGTACAAGGACGTTCTTCTTCTCCTTGCCAAATCCGCCGAAGGCAAGTTCTACGCCTTCCCGCCGGTCGCCCAGCAATCAAGAGCCGATGCGGTTCGCATGCTGCTCACCTGGCTGAGGGACGAGAAGCAATCTCCCAGCCCGCGGATCGAACGGGCGGACAGGCGGCTGGTCGAGGAACTCGAAGGATCACCTGACTTCGTCGTCGAACCCCAACGCGAACACCACGATTACGTTTATCTCAGAGAAGACCTGGTGAACCTTTCGGGCCGCAGGTATCATTCAAAGAAGAACCACCTGAACGCTTTTATGAAGAACTACGATTTTACTTACGCCAACCTTGACGCAAGCCACGTGGATGCGTGCCTTGAGCTTGCCTCTGCCTGGTGGATGATGAAGCGCTGCTCAGACGACATGAGCCTTACAAGCGAGCGGGAGGCGGTGAACGAGGCGCTTTCCAACTTCTCCGCTTTAAAGCTCATGGGAGGGGTGATACTTATCGAGGGAAGCCTCGAAGCCTTTTCCATCGGAGAGCTTTTGAATAAAGACACTGCTGTTGTCCACATAGAGAAGGCAAATCCGGGGATCCGCGGGCTTTATGCCGCCATCAACCAGCAGTGCTGCGAACATGCATGGAGGCAGGTTACCTACATAAACCGGGAACAGGACTTAGGCGAGGAGGGGATTCGCAAGGCGAAGCTCACATACAACCCGCATCACCTGGTAGAAAACTTCATCATCAGCCTGGCGTAGTAGAGAGATGGAGAACCTTGCACTCACCGAAGTTCAAGAGAGTGATATACGTTTTCTTCTCGGTATGTGGAACGATCCCAGGGTGATGCGATACGCGGGCTATCCCGAAGGAAGGTGTTGGTCAGAGGCCGACATCCGGCGCTGGTGGCAGGAGTATCTTGCCGAACATAAGAAATCCGGATGTGATGACACCCAGCTTATCATCTCGCTTTCAGACGGCACCCGTATCGGCGAGTCGCACTACGGCCCGGTGCCTGACGGGTTCGAGGTCGGCGACTGGCGCAAGCCAGAGGGCGTGAGATGCTTCATGACCGACATCAAGCTTCTACCTCGTTATTGGGGACAGGGCATCGGTACTCAGGGAATGCGGATGATCGTCGAGTTAATATTTGCCAAAACCTCCTGCGAGCTCTTAGTCGTTCCCCCGCATAAGGATAACCCTCCGGCGTTCCGGGTATACGAGAAGGCGGGGTTTTTGCTGACAGGCATTGAGGCCTGGGAAGGCCACGAGATGATGGAGGTTGCAAGGGAGAGGTTCAATAAGCTCTATAGGTAAGCAGGCGAGATGCTTATACTTGCAAATACAAGGAGGAGTTATGCCCTTAATTCAGGTAGACGGCCCGCCGATAGACGTCGAGAAAAAGAGACGTTTGGTTAAAGAGCTGACCGAAGTCGCCATGCGGATTTACAACATCCAGCACATAACCGTGCTCATTCGCGAGAACCCGCCCGAAAACGTTGGTGCTAACGGCGAACTGATCGCCGACAAACACAGGGAAGAATAATTCGCGGATTTGATCCCCCTGTGTTCCCTTTAATAAGAATCCCTCCGGCCTTCGGCCACCTCCCTTGATAAGGGAGGCCTTGCCCCCCTTTTTAAGGGGGGTAGGGGGGATTATTGAGTGCAACGACCGCCTCGTTGCGGCATCAACATGATTGATGCACTCCAAAAGGAAAGTTCCCCCTTCCTGGTGAGGCTGTCGATTAATCTCGAAAAACCACAGATTACGCAGATTTCATAGATTATGGGAAAACCTTGGTCTAGGTAAGTTATGCAGATACGTACCTTACCTTCATCTACCGATTTTCACTCTGTGTCTCTGTGCCTCTGTGGTTGATTTTTCGACAAGCTCTGGTGGAGGGGGACAAAGGGGGAGGGGTTCTACTTATTGTCTATCTGTGCCCTTTGCAGTTTGCCGCTGTAGTCA
>JAYELY010000237.1:9309-11388 GCA_034717795.1 Caldifarciminota bacterium | reverse complement strand
AATCAGCGCCGCCCTTGCCCATGAAGCGCCGAACACCCTGCGGAATCCGTAGGTGTAGAGGAATCCCTCGGCTCCTACTGCCGCCGCATGAAAAGGCGCTGCCCAGAGTAGAGTCCAGTGACCTGAGAAGATGAGAAAAAGGTCCCACGCAAGACAGAAAATCCATGGCAGGAATAATCCATACGAGATGATCGCGAAAACCGCGCGGAACCGAGTTCCAAGCCTGCCGCCGCCGTGAAGGATAAGGAGCGAGAAACCCGAGAGGATAAGGGTCAGCACGATCCCGTAGGGCAGAAGGAAGATAAGCTGCCAGAAGTAGTAGCTTTCGGCAGGTATCGGCAGCCAGGGCTCGCTGAAGGGCTGAGTCCGAAATAACCATAACGGCAGGGTGATAAACGACGCCGTTCCTACCCAGCGTATCACCACAAGCATCGGCGCAAGCTGAAGCGTCTTGCCTATCTCTCTAAAGAACCGCCTGGGGTTGAAGAGTACGCCCATAATTCTACAGGAAGTCGTGCAGGCCTTTGTTCGTGAAGAGGTAGGTGAAGATCATGGCGGCGAAGCCTGCTATCACCAGCCAGGGGAAGGCGCTTTTTGCCCAGCGTTTCTCCCCGCGTGAAACAAGTGCCAGGAAGAAAAGCCCCCAGGTTAATAAAGAGAACGCGGACTTCGGGTTCCACACCCACCAGGAGCCCCATGCAAGGCGCGATGCGGCCCCGCCCAGTCCGAGCGAGGCCGTGAATAGAATCATCCCCGGCCACAGGTAGAAGGAGGCCACCGAGCGGCGCACAGGTCTCACTTCGTCCTTCCCTCCCAGTGAGGTTAATGCCGCGAAGAACGCAAGCGTGAAGAGTCCGTAGGCAAGCAAGGCAGGTGCGGTGTGCAGTTCGAACCAGGGGGAGGTATGCAGTATCGGTGGCAGATAGCGAGGCACAACCTTCTCGTATGCAAATACGTGCAGTATCAGACAGGCGAATATTATGGCCCACGAGACCGAGGCTGCCCCACGACCGTAACCGAACGCACCCCGTTTCCACGAAAGAACAAGGAAAACGAACGAGGCGCTCCACGAGATCGAAAGTAAGGTCTCATAAAGGCCCGTAAGCGGCGCATGTCCGGTGCTTGAGAATCTTAAGAACAAAAGGAAGGAGTGGATGAGTACCGCCAGGATGTGCAGTGCAAGGCCGGTTATCTTGATTGCCTGCTTGGCCTTTACCTTGGGCGGGCAGTAGAACACAAGCGCGAGGCCGTAAAGGGTTGAAAGTATGATAAGCAGGGGACGTTCCAGAGTGAACGCGGTTAACGGGTCAAACATCTTCTCTCCCGAATCCTATGGCTGCCTGTGAGATGAGACCGAGGATTAACCCTATTATCAAAAGCGCTCCACCTGCCGCGGCGATCATCCAGCTGTCATCCTTAAGGCAGATAAAGGTAACGGCGGGCCGCATCCGTATGCCGTCGAAGAACAGCGTGTAGTTTTCCAGGCTCACCGAGTCCGGTGCACGCAGGCGTTCGGACAGCAAAAGCTCCCCAGGAAGCATAAGTTTAATCGACACCTCGGGCACCTCGGGCTCGGGCCAAAGCTGGGTTCTGTCAATATGAAACTTCTCAAATGAGACGATCAAGGGGAAACGCGGATCGTCGATTACCCCCTCCGGCGGGAACTCGTACGGGATGGTGTCCCCCCAAGGCAGGACAAGCCTGAACAGGAGGTAGAGCGAGTCCTTGCTCATTGCGCAATCGGCAAGGTATATGCGGCGGTTGCCGATCTTTATAGGAGAGTTGAGGCTTACCGTGTCCCAGGTAAAAACCGAATCCAGCAGGGTGATTACCAGCGCCTTGTAGTCGTTTACAGATTGGGATTGGGGGTAGAAGGTGGGGCAGAATTTGTAAAGATAAAGTGAGTCTTTGGGGTTTGATAGCAGTTGTCGGGTTTCACCTTCGGTAAGGGCGAGGGTTTGTTTTTTTCTAAAGATTTCTCCCCAGCCGGCACCTGTCAGTATTACCAATAGACCGAGCAGCGCAAGCCCTCCACCTATGTACCCCAGGAGTCCCTGCCATCTTAAGGCATGTTTTTTC
>JAYELY010000237.1:0-9209 GCA_034717795.1 Caldifarciminota bacterium | reverse complement strand
GAGGGTTTGTTTTTTTCTAAAGATTTCTCCCCAGCCGGCACCTGTCAGTATTACCAATAGACCGAGCAGCGCAAGCCCTCCACCTATGTACCCCAGGAGTCCCTGCCATCTTAAGGCATGTTTTTTCTTGATGCCAGCGTCTATAACCCCCCAGCCTTGATCCCTGCGCGGCCCCCTTATCAATCGGATGATAAAAAACGCCAGCAAGAGAACCCCAGGCATTCCGAGTATTACGTAGATCAAAGGCGGACGCGCAAAACTTTTGATGAATCCGGTAAGCCCTATCAAGATCAGGGAGAGGAGGGATAGGAGTACAAAGACGCCCAAAACCGAGGGCCATTTTCTTTCGCGCGACTTGGTCACGATTACGATTTAACTGACGCTTTAGCTTTTGTCAAGTTCTCCTTGTCAGCGCTTTGGGGTCGGAACAGATTTTTGAACAGACAGGAGTGTCAGTTCTACACAGACAAGTTACTAACTTCGATGCTACGGATTTCCACATCAGGGATGCCGACAATTATTCCCGGCGATGCAGGTTGTGCCATCAGACTTGACAAACCCAGGATTCGTTGTTCAAGTTGCGTCCGGCGGGTTTCTTACAAAGGAATCGTTGCAAGCAAGACCGAGGTTCCGTTCGGCAGGCTTCAGTATCTCTGTAAGAGTTGTCTCTTGGGCTGACCTGCCGTTGGTCTATTTTCCCTCAGCAGGATTCGACGACCGGTGCAGTGACTCGTGGTCTTTTCGGGTTTCTTCTTCGCTATAGAGTGACTCGAAAAACTTGAAAAGCTCGTTGTCGTAATGTTCAGGGTTTATGGCTATTTCCAGTGGTTTGATTATGTATTTGAGGAATGAGACGTTGGATACACTTGCAATATCCTTTACCATCTTGAGGTCGATGACTTTTGCTTGATAGAATCTGTGTATTCTATACTCGTAGTGGCTGAATTTTCTTCGGCTGTTGTCTAGCATTGCGTCTTCTGGTTTGCCTGACACGCGAAGTTCTCTAAACCTCTGTGGCCAATCTTCGTCTTTATGGTGAGTATCATACCATTTTCCTAACGCCTTCATTGCTTCATTCATTTCAGGACTGCTATATTCGCTAAGGAGGCTGTCTATTACGCTAAAACGTATCGTTCGTCTTGCGTTCCTTGCATTTTTTAAAGCCACCACCGCAGTTATGATAGCTCCCATAGTTCCCAATCCCCCAACGATCAGAGCAATAATACTTAGAAGGGTCTGATCACTCATCTCTCCTCCAGTTAATTCTTGCTTCACTTTAGTGTAAAAGAATTATTTTATTTGTCAACCTTATGTCGAAAGGGTGATTAGGGTGAGTGAGTTGAGGGTGTATACATACCTCACCGCCTTGACAATCGGCTGTAAGTCAATATCCTACGTTATGATCAATAGTTTGGCGGGAGGACGCTGATGGGCATCTTTGACCTGTTTAAGGAAAAGGAGACGCCAACGCCGGAAAGGATCCTCGAGCTTGCGGTTTTCTCGCTCGGATCGGAGGCCGACCTATACCGCATCTCTCAGCACCTCAGTATGGGTCTGGGTACACCTTCCTGGGAGCGTTTCGCAGGCAGGCGCTCGCTTGTCTTTACCCTTGACGAGGGCAGCCTGGCAGCCCAGATTCCATACAAGCTTACTGTCAGGCTTTTTGAGGACGGCGGCGGATTCGTAAGGCTCGATCTGGATCTTTCAGGCCATCCCTTTGATGTCGAGTCAGGTATTCTTTGGCGCAGACGCGAGCTTTCATCCGCCCTCGCGCGTTTCCTTGAGACGGCCCTTTCCACACGCGATCCGGAGGGGCTTAAGCACGCATCCGGCGCAGACGAAGCGCTCGCAAGGCTGGGGATAGTTCCTGAGCGAATTGCAGGGGAGTTGGACTTTGGATTTACTCAAGGCTCCACACTTATAAAGATAGGTCTCCTGCCCAAGGGTGGAGAAAAGATTGCATCCAGTCCTGATGCCGTGTTGCTGGACCGGGTTTATTACCTGGAGTCGGCGGATGAGGAGGCTCTACATGAGATAGAGCGCTGGAGCTATCGTGAAGGTGCCTCGGCCTGGCACAGGTTCAGCTTGCGCCGCTGGCTTGAGCGGATGGATGAAGTTCGCGCCTCACTTAATCGAGCTCATCTGCAGGACTTTGCGAGGTTCCTCAGACGCGTAAACCGTTTTATTATCCGGGAACGCCGCTTCAAGGCTTCGTATCTACCTGTTCAGTATCTAGAGGTGGGATCGGAGTTTGCCCTGCTTGCAGAGGATTTTGATCCCACAAGCCGCCGGCTTACCGAGCTTTTCTCGGTCAGGCAGGAGGAAGCGGTGGACGTCGCGCTTTCCGAACTGCGCAGACTCTCACGCAAACAGGAAAGGCTGTTTGTGGCCTGGGTGGTGCTGGTTGCCGCAGCCGGGGTGTTTTTAGGGGTCCTGCAACTCTTTTTTCCCCAGGCAAGCTGGCTGTGGATGATAGGCGCAGGCACTCTGATTGTTTTCCCTTTGGGTGCCTACTATCTCTGGGCCTTCCTGCGCCGCAGGTCCGATCCTAAACGTGCCGCCAGGATTGCCGAGTTAAAGAGGCGGCAGGCAATGCTTTCCGAGGCTGTCTCCCGTCTGGAAGGTGACAAGGGGGTTCCGGAGGAGTTTCAAGAAGAACTACTTACGCGCACACGCAGGGAGCTCGCACGCATTGAAAGATTTATGGAGGAAGAGGAGGAGAAGTAGCAGCCCTGTCTTTACATATTGCCAATCCTGACTAAAATTGCCGGATGTCTGGGTCTTCGCTTGTTGATCGCGCCGGGGTTCAAATCCTTGATGGTTTCAAGACCGTTGCGGAGACGTTAAGTTACCTCGCGCTGCGTGGCATCCGCGTAGTGGAAATAAATCTTAACAATCCTTACTTCCTTGCCCAACTGACCGCGGAACCGGAACGTGCAGAGATTGCAAAGGTCGCTCAAGATGAGGGGATAACCTGGGTCGCGCATCTGCCTGAAACTATGGGGTTCTTCGAGATCGCAGAGCAGGTTTTTGCTCGCTACCTTACGTGGCTAGCCCGTCTTCAGGAGAAGGCTAGCGATGCCGGTTGCAAGGCGCTTACCGTTCACCTCGGCTCGGCACCCCCTCTTGCTTACTCAGGACAGCGTCGTCAGGGCACTGATCTGTTCCGTGAATACTATGAAACCAACCTGCTTGTGCGTCTGCGCCGCGCAGCTAATCTCTTGCGCAATGGTCCGCCTGTCTGCATTGAAAATGTCGGCGGTTTTCATCAGCAGTTCGTCAGGGATATCTTTTCTCGCATTGATGGCCTTTCCTACACGATGGACATAGGACACCTTAAGGCGGCTCATCCGCGCATCGCCGATGCCGAGTTTTGCTTCTTCCGTGAACATGCTAACGCCATCCGCGTGGTTCACGTTCATGACAACGACGGTGAATGGGATGGGCATCTGCCGGTCACCGATCCGGCGGCTCTTGAACCTTATTTGGGGTTTGCCAGGGAGTTAGATGCTTACCTCATTATGGAGGTGCGTCCTGTTGAGGCGGCTATCTCCTCACTCGCGGCTCTGACCGGCATCAAGCGGTAGCTTGGTCTCGAGAAAGTTCAACACCTTCTCCCTTTCCTCTTTATCCGTCGGTAGAAACAGCTGAACCCCGCGGAAGTTGTCAAGGAAGCGCTTCCGGGTTGCGAACGTCGAAAGCACGGCACCTGACCGGGTGAGAAAGAAACGGCGGAACATCTTCCACTCTCTGCGGTCGGTATGGTAGAATTTCTTTATGACTATCTCTTCACGGGTAAGATGGTAGTTTATCGGTATGAAGTAAGCGTTGAACGAGCCGAAAAAGAGCAGGAAGACCAGCAGGCCGGCAAGGATCGCGGGCAGGATTCTGGTCGGCGCCGCCCCGGGAACGATATCGTAGACGTATTTGCCGATGACGAGGATTACACCTGCAAGGAGTATGAGCACGATAACGCTTTTCCAAGGATGCTCCGGTGCAAGAAAGGTCCTCCATTTGATCTCCTTGGGGACTTTCTTTACAGAGGATTTCTTCCTGGGGGCTTCAGGGTTCACGATCTTTTAAGATAAATGGGCCCGGCAGGACTTGAACCTGCAACCAACTGATTATGAGTCAGCTGCTCTGCCAATTGAGCTACGGGCCCGGCAATGAATCTTTTCATCCCAGCTAGTCGACCAGGAGCTTTAGGTTCAACTCTTCCTTGTACTTACGCTCGAGCTTGCTCGCGAACGTTATCACCGCTATCTCTACCGTGCCGGAAACCACAGCCGAGTAAAGGTGTCCGCCGAAGGCGAGGAAGTTCGGACCTGCAATAGTCACATGGATATGCGCGACAGGGTCGACGCCGTCCCAGGCCAGGTTGCCAGATAGCGATGCAATCTCGAACTCGCCTTCGAACTCTTTATCTATGTATCCCTTCTTTTCTGCGTCGAAGTATCCCAGGTGCGGCCGCTCGACCGCCCCCAGACCGGTCAGAAACGCACCATCCGGTTTGCGATCCCGTGCCCATCTAAGCAGTGTAGTGATCACCTCTTCGCCGCGATCGAATCGCAGGAGGTAGTTCGCGCCGTCCGAGTACTCTTTCATTACCGAATTCTATTCAAGCAGAGCCGTTTGTAAAGTCCTCGTTGACATGTCTGGTAAGAGACCTATAATCCTTGCGATTATGAGGAAATTCGTCGGGATTTTGCTGATCCTTGCGGGAACGATCGGCCTTTCTGCCCAAGAGTTCAGCGTATTCTACATCGCATCTGCTAACGGCACGCTCTCATGGTGCCGCTGCCCTGAGGGTCCGTGGGGCGGCCTTCCACGCCGCGCAAGCGCCATAAAGGAACTCCAAGATAATGAATCTGCGTTACTTATCCTTGATGCCGGCGATCTACTCGCACCCTTTCCATCACGCGTGAAGGATTCGGTATTCGTCGAAGCGTATTCCCGCATCCCGCTCGATGCGGTGGCGTTCGGTGATCAGGAGCTTATCGAGGGCTTTGATTTCTTTGCCCGGCGGATCAAAGACAGCTTGCCCATGATCTCGGCCAACGCCTATCGCGACGGCAAACGGTTGCTTAAGCCCTATATCGTGAGAGAGGTGGAAGGGGTCAAGGCGGTCGTAACCTCACTCATATCCAGGGATGCGTTTCTTTTCTACGATGAATCCGATCTCGACGGTGTCGAGCTCAATGACCCGGCATCAGAGCTTCGTTCTATCCTTCCTGAACTTAAAGAGGCAGGAGAGGTAATAATCCTCCTCTCTCACCTGGGGCTTGACGCCGAGCGCAAAATCGCAGAAGAGTTCCCTGATATAGATATCATAATCTCCGGACATACCCCGGCGTATCTGCCTCAGCCGGAGCGCGTGGGCAGCAGTTTTATCCTGGGCGCAGGCTCTGACGCCAAGCATTTCGGGCTTGCCCGCTTCAGGTTTGATGACGACTCGCTTGCGCTTGTCAAGAACGATATCTCGGCATTAACCGACCGATATCCTGAAGAACCAGGCATACAGAGCATCGTAGCCCCTTACATCGAGGCTGAGGATGTGGAGGTTGACTCTGCTCTGCTTTCGCCCGATACCCAGTCGGAAACACGACACTCCCCGATAGTCATAGACCTCTTCTACGCGCCTGACTGCGATCACTGCATAAGGATTCTTAAGGTTGATCTGCCGCGTCTGGCAAAGCGCTACCCCGGACTTTTTACCCTGAAGCTGCACAACATAGACAGGACCGAGGAGTTCTTCCTGCTTGAGGAGATGGAGGAGAAGGCAAACGATCTTGAGAACGACATACCGGTCCTGTTCTTTGAAGGCCTTGTTCTTGGCGGGGATGATGAGGTCAAACGCGATCTGGAGCGCCTGCTTCTCGCCCTGCGGCCCGATTATTCGGGAGAAGATTCCCTAAGATATGCAGGCCAGGAGCTGACTGTTCGAATAGATACCGCGGTTGCTTTAGGCTCGGATGGTCTGGAAGCGGTTGGAAAAAGGGAGATCGTCTTCTTTGAGACATTCGCCTGCAAGGAGTGCGATCGGGCGTTATCTCTGCTCAAGGGGTTTGCGAGCAAGGACTCGACCCTGGCGATCCGCACCTGCAGCATAGAGGACCCTTACGGCAAGGAGCTTCTTGCCGCGTTCGGCGAGGTATACAAGGTTCCCGAGGATCGGATATTGCTTACCCCGACGATCTTCGTAGGGCGCGGCTATCTTATCAAGTCGGATATCACCCTTGCCAATCTGCGCAGGCTCCTGGAGGAGGAAGGCGATGAACCGGTTCCCTGGAATGAGATCGAGGCTGCCCGACAGAAAGGCGCTGAGGAGATCGTTCGTGAGTTCAAAAGATTTCGAGTGCTTCCGATAATCGGGGCCGGCCTTCTGGACGGCATAAATCCCTGCGCGTTTGCGGTTTTGATCTTCTTTATAACCTACCTTTCCGTTTTAGGGGTTCAGCGCCGCCGGGTTATCTGGGTGGCCGCTCCTTTCATTGCATCGGTCTTTTTGACCTACTTCCTTCTGGGTTTTCTCGCCTACCAGATACTTGCCCTGCTTTTGGTGCTGAGATGGGTCTCTTTCGCTATCGTGGCTGCAACCGTCGTATTCCTCCTGGTCCTGACCGCCTATTCGTTCAACGACTATCTGCTCTTACGTCGGGGGGAGGGCGAGAGGATCAAGCTCAAGATGCCGAATCGCATCCGAAAGCGTTTGAATCAGATCATCCGCAAGCGCACTGCCTTCGGCGGTTTCATTATAGGTGCGGTGGTAACCGGTTTCTTCGTATCTCTTTTTGAACTCATCTGCACCGGCCAGGTCTATCTGCCCACCCTGGTTTACATGGTTCAGGTCTCCGAGTTTCGGGGGAAGGCGCTGCTCTACTTGCTTTTCTACAACATCGCTTTTATAGTACCTCTGGCAGTAGTTTTTATCCTCGTTCGGTTCGGCATGACCGAGAGGCACCTTCAGACTTTCCTCAGCCGCAACGCTGCACTGACTAAGCTGCTGACCGCGATCCTGTTCCTCGTACTAGCCGGACTTATGGTGTTCTTTCTGCTTAGGGGGATTCTATGAGCGTTCAGTATGATGTGATCGTCGTGGGCGGTGGCCATGCAGGGATAGAAGCCGCGCACGCGGCGGCAAGGATGGGAGCGAGGACCCTGCTCATCACCCTGAACATTGAGCAGATAGGTGAGATGTCGTGCAACCCTGCAATCGGTGGTCTGGGCAAGAGCCAGCTTACCAGGGAGATAGACGCTCTGGGCGGATTGCAGGCTCGTCTTGCCGACCGCTGCGGCATCCACTTCAGACGCCTCAATCGAAGCAAGGGTCCGGCGGTGCAGTCAACGCGTATCCAGTGCGACAAGGCGCTTTACCGGAATCTATCATGCAGGGTGATCGAGGAGACGGAGAACATTTGTATCTGGCAGGATGAGGTTAAGGGGCTTTATATTGAGGGAGATAAGGTGGCAGGCGTTGATGCTCAGGCCGCAGGCCGAATCCGAACCCAGGTGGTGGTGCTTGCTCCTGGGACGTTCCTTAATGGCCTTATGCATATCGGCAGCGAGCATTTTGATGGTGGGCGTTTAGGTGATCAGGCGGCAAAAAGCCTATCCAAGACGTTGCGCGTTCTGGGTTTCGAGATGGGACGCTTCAAGACAGGCACCCCTCCTCGGTTGGACGGACGGAGCCTTGACTATGAGAAGATGGAGCCTCAACCCGGCGAGGAACCGCCTCCCGGCATCTCCTTCTTCAGCAAGCCCAAGCTGCGCAACCAGGCGCTGTGCTACATCACACGCACCACGCCAGAAGTCCACGAGATAATCTCTGAAAATCTTGACCGCTCCCCGCTTTATACGGGTAAGATAACCGGAACCGGGGTTCGCTACTGTCCATCCATCGAGGACAAGGTGGTGCGCTTCGCTGACAAGGATTCCCACCGGGTGTTCATTGAGCCTGAGGGCCTTTCCACCAACGAGGTTTATCCCAACGGGCTTTCCACCAGCCTGCCTTTGGATGTTCAACAGAGGATGATCCATGCCGTTCCCGGCCTTGAGCGCGCCGAGTTCATCCGACCCGGCTACGCCATAGAGCACGACTTTGTCCAACCCACCCAGCTCTTTAGCTGGCTTGAGACCAAGGTCATCGGCGATCTCTTCTTTGCAGGTCAGATAAACGGCACCACCGGCTACGAGGAGGCGGCAGCCCAGGGGTTGCTGGCAGGGATCAACGCAGCCCTGAGAGTCAAAGGCAAGGAGCCGTTCACGCTTGGTCGGGACCAGGCTTGCACCGGCGTTCTTGTGGACGATTTGGTAACACGCGGCACGAACGAGCCTTACCGGATGTTTACCTCCCGCGTTGAGTACCGGCTTCTTCTGCGCGAGGACAACGCCTGCGCCCGACTCTCAGAGAAAGGCTACAAGTTAGGACTTCTGCGCGAGAAGGACTACCGAATGGTCCAGGAGGCGGAGGCCAGATGCAAAGAAACGATTGAGCACCTTGAAAAGACCAGGCCGAAGATAGAGGAAACGAATAAGATCCTCTCAGAGCACGGGCTTCCCTCGACCACGGATAAGCCGAGCCTTGCCGATCTCATGCGCCGCCCTCAACTTGATATTGAGGATATCAAAGGGCTTGACGAGACCCTGAAGGAGCTTTCAGATGTTGTCAGGGAACGCGTACAGATCGAGATCAAGTACGAAGGATACATCAATCGCACCCTTGGTGAGGTAAAACGCTTCCAGCGCATCGAGAAGGTCAAGATTCCGGAAGGCCTTGTCTTTGGACAGGTACCAGGACTCTCAAACGAGGTGATCGAGAAACTCGATCTCATAAGGCCTTCCACCCTGGGTCAGGCATCGCGCATATCAGGTATCACGCCGGTGGCGCTCCTGGCGCTCTACCGCTACCTCAAGCAAGGGGATTCGGATGAGCAAGAATCTGACGACTGAACTCCTAAGTTTCGCTAACGGGCAAGGTGCCGATCTGGCAGGGGTTGCGGAACTCGCTCAAATCGCACCTGAACACATTCTCGTATCCGAGGGGATCAGGCAACGCATGAAGTGCGCGGTGGTTGCCGCGATAAGGTTGTCCGAGGCGGTGCTTGCAGAGATTACCGATCATCCCACCAAGAGTTACTACCACCACTACCGGATGGTGAATCTTGCGCTGGATCAGCTGGCTCTGAAGATAGTCCGGTTCCTTCAGGATC
>JAYELY010000236.1:3767-11401 GCA_034717795.1 Caldifarciminota bacterium | reverse complement strand
TCCGATTCGATCCTGAGCGCAGTCTGGTGGCCATGGCGGCCAAGCACAAGGGTTTTCTGAAGCAGCGCGACATGACCAGACCGGGTCTGTACCGGCTTGGACCTGGAGAGAAGCCTGCGGTCAACAAGACCTTTCTTGGGATCGGGTTTGAAGAAGACGAGAAGACCCACGGCGTTCTCTGGATCGAGAAGGCAGAGCCTGACGCGTACAGCGAGCGGGAGGGCAAGATCCTTGGGTTCATCGCAACACTCCTATCAGCCGCATTCCTTAGGGTTCGTTACCAGGAGGAGCTTGCCAGGCTTGCGCGCATGGACGGCCTCACCGGGCTTCTCAATCACCGTTCCTTCCAGGAGGAGCTTGAGAAATGTATCCGGAAATCGGGCACGGTAGCGGTTTTCATAATTGACATAGATCACTTCAAGCGCATAAACGACACCTACGGCCATCCTGTTGGCGACATGGTGCTTTGCAAGATCGCCGAGGTTATAAAGGACAAGGGCACAGCCGCGCGCTACGGCGGGGAGGAGTTTGGTTTGATTATCCCGAACGTCTCCTCCCAGGAGATGATAGGTAAGGGGGAGGAGGTGCTTGCCGCGATCCGCCGCGCCATGGTGAGGATTCGTGAGGGAACCATCCAGGTTACCGCGAGCATAGGCGGGGCCATCTACCCCAAAGATGCACGCACGCGCGAGGATCTGGTCCGCGCCGCCGATGTCGCACTATATACAGCCAAAACCGGCGGAAGAAACAGGTTGGTGCTGGCTAGTAAGTGAGAATTATTCCAACACCTATTGTCATTGCGAGTTGTAGTGGCACGGCATGCCGTGTCACTACAAAGAGACGTCCCAGGAAGACGAAATTTCCCATGATGTCTTGGCTCGTAAGCAGTGCTTATGGAATGCATCAACACGGTTGATGCATTCCAAATCAAGCAAGATTCTTTTGGGGTGCTAATTTCCCCTCCCCCTTACCCCCTCCACCAAGGAGGGGGATGCCCATCCTCCATTCGCTTCTTCGAAACGGCCACCTCCCCCATCAGGGAGGAGTTCTTAATGCTCCTTTTTTCCTTCGGAGAAAAGATCGCAATATCCATTCCTATTCGGGGTCCCCGCTCAGACACGAAGTGAATGAGTGGGGTGTAACTTCCCCTTCCCTGGTGGGAGGGGTCGGCGTCTCATAGAGACGCCGGGGGAAGGGGATTAATGGGAAGTAGGGGCAAACCTTCAGGTCTGCCAGAATTGTCGTTGCGAGGGGAGCCAAAGCATGCGAAGCAGGCGCGTGGGGTGATTTTACCTTGACATTTAAAACACCACGCCTATCATTAGCGCTATGGATGAAAAGGAAGTAGAAGTTAAAGCGCCTGGGCCGGACTCGCAGGCGGGCCCAGCCTGTCCGGACGACAAACCAAAAGAAAATCTGATCCCGGTCTTCATCTACGGCAAGCGGTTCTTCGTGCCGGAAAGCTTTACCATCATCACCGCGATGGAGTACGTGGGCTTCCAGTTCAAGAAGGCAATCGGCTGCCGCGAGGGGTTCTGCGGGGCGTGCGCGACCATCTACCGGCTGGAAGGCGACTACAAGCTTCGCACCGGCCTGGCGTGCCAGACCGTAGTTGAACCCAACATGTACCTGGTGCAGATACCTTTCACCCCTGCGGTAAAGGCTATCTACGACATCGCCCAACTCAAGCCCGACATCAGTGCCATCCAGCGCTACTACCCGGAGATGTTCCGGTGCGTGGCCTGCAACACCTGCACCAAGGCGTGCCCCCAGGAGATCGAGGTGATGGACTACATCCAGGAGATAAAGCGCGGCGACCTTGCCAAGGCTGCCGACCTTTCGTTCGACTGCATCATGTGCGGTCTGTGCGCGGTGCGCTGCCCTGCGGAGATGGTGCAGTACAACATCGCGCTCCTTGCCCGGCGGCTGACAGGACGCTACCTCTTGCCTCGTTCAACCCACCTCGAAGAACGCCTGACAGAACTCAAGAAAGGCAAGTTTGATAAGACAGTTGAGGAACTGATGGGGCTTTCACCTGATGAGTTAACCAAGCGCTACACCGAGCGCGACCTTGATTTCAAGGTCTTCTAGGAGATATGATGAGCGGATACCCCGAATACATGCAGGCCTCTTTGGAGAAGGTCAAGGCTACCCGTCCTGCCCGGTTGGAGAAGGCCAGAAAAGGCCGTGAGGTGGTGAAGACGATGACGCTCGCCGAGCGCGAGGAGGTTTTATCCAATTTTCATCCTGATTACCAGCCCGATGCGCGCAAACCCATCCGCATCGGCCCGAACAAGGGCGAGGAGATGACCGCCCGGGTGGTTGACCTTCTGGAGTCCTACCCATCGATAGATCCGGACAGGTTCGACCTCACCAGGTCCGACTATGATACCGACATCCTGATAATCGGCGGAGGCGGCGGCGGGTGCATGGCCGCCATACAGGTGGCCAACGCGGGTCTTAACTCGGTACTTGCCACCAAGCTCCGCGTGGGCGACTCCAACTCGATGATGTCTCAGGGCGGGATGCAGGCAGCGGTGAACCCGCACGACTCGCCGGCAATCCACTACCTCGACGCGATGGGCGGCGGGCACTTCGACAACAAGCCGGAGCTGGTCGAAGCCCTGACCATGGACGGACCCATGATCGCCGGCTATCTCGAGGAGCTGGGCGTGATGTGGGACAAGGACTCCGAAGCAAGGCTTATGACCGCGGCTGGCGGAGGAACATCTCGCCGGCGCATGCTCTCCTGCCGCGACTACACCGGAGCCGAAATCCAACGCGTTTTGCGCGACGAGGTCAAGAATCACCCTGACAAGATCACCATTGTCGAGTATTCCCCCGCGGTCGAGCTCCTCTTGGACGATAAGGGTGAAGCCGCGGGTGCGCTTCTATACAACATGGAGACCGAGGAGTATATAGTTGTTCGCGCCCGCTCGGTTATCATGTCCACCGGCGGATACGGACGCCTGCACATCAAGGGCTTTGCCACAACCAACCACTACGGAGCCACCGCCGACGGTCTGGTGATGGCCTATCACGCCGGAGCAAAGCTTCTTTACATGGACTCGGTCCAGTTCCATCCCACCGGTGCGGTATACCCTGAGCAGATACTGGGATTTTTGATCACCGAAAAGGTCAGAGGTCTTGGCGGCCAGCCGGTGAACAAGGAAGGCGAACTTTTTGTCTTTCCACTCGAACCTAGAGACGTGGAGGCGGCGTCGTTTATCCGCGAGTCCACCAAGCGGGGCCTGGGAATCGAGACCCCTGCCGGTCGCGTCGGGGTCTGGCTTGATTCGCCACTCATCGATCTTTTATCAGGTCCTGGCACCATCCAGACCGCACTTCCCGCCATGGTGCGCCAGTTCAAGCGTTTCGGCATAGACATCACCGAAGAGCCCATGCTTGTCTACCCTACCCTGCACTACCAGAACGGCGGAATAGAGATCAACACGGATACCGAGACCACGCTTCCTGGTCTTTATGCTGCAGGCGAGGTCTCGGGCGGGGTGCACGGCCGCAACCGGCTGATGGGCAACTCGGTTTTAGACTACAACGTGTTCGGTTACCGAGCAGGTCACGCGGCGGTCCAGCGCGCCAAGGCTCTTTCTGGACGCAAAGTAAAACTCTCCCTCGATCACGTGCGCGCCTTTCGTGCTGAGCTTGAAGACGCAGGTATCCCTGAGACCAGCCACGCGCCCATCCTTATCCCCGAATACCGCAACCCAGAGGTCTTAAAAAAGCACCGCAAGAATTACGACCCGTTCATCGGTCGTTTCCTGTAGTACTCGGTAGACTTAGCCTGCCTTCTCAGATATATGCCAGGTTCCTTATCAGGGAATAGGTTTAGTAGAAATTAAGATTTTCCTTCCGCGAGTGGCTTTTATTTATCAACCTTCTTCTTTAATCAAGCTGCCATCTACAAACTTTCCATGTCCTACTACTCCAGGATATTGACAGGTTAGCTTCAAGGTATGTCGCACTCCACGTAGGCGGGTATAATAATATTGTCGGTCTTGCCGATGTCCTGTATCTCTTCCTTGTAGTAGAGTTTCAACCTTAACTCGTTGGTATCAACCGAGGTTTTCCATACCATGGCCTTAACCTTGTCTCCGTTGGGGTCTACTTCAACTGTGTAGGTCTTGGCTGCGAAATCTGTGATACCCGAGACGGTATCCAGGCTGCTGGTGAAGGAGCCGATGCGGAAGGATACCGGCAGGTCGTCCGGGTTGGTTACGGTTAAAGTAGCGTAACTTGTAGTTTGACACGCCATCCCTGAGACAAATAAGAAAGCAGCGCCCAAAAGCAGGCACAACAACCTTTTCATTGTATTCCTCCTTCGGTTTTTACATTATGAGAAGTGTACACTTGGCCGGAATCATGTCAAGAATTATGAAGAAGCGGCTATTTTTCTTTCCAGTGCAAGCAGCCTGGCCTTGAGTTTTAGCCCGCCGCCGAAACCGGTGAGCGAGCCGTTCGAGCCTATCACCCGGTGGCAGGGTACAACAAGAGGAAAAGGGTTGCGAGCCATCACCCTGCCCACCGCCCTGGCCGCCTTCGGGTTTCCTATCCTTCTTGCAAGCTCTGCATAGCTTATCACCTCGCCGCAGAGGGTCCTGGCAAGTTCTCGTGATACCTTTTTTGCGAAAGGAGAAAGCCTGTCCCAGTTGACAGGCAGGCTGAAACCTGTCGCCTTGCCAGCCAGATAATCGCGGAGTTCTGCAAAGAATCTTTCGACTTCTGACGGAACTGCTTCATCCATGACGCTGTCATCGCCAGGGTTAATCAATATCCCTTGCGCCTTTCCCCTATCCCAGATGACCAGAACACTCAAGGGCTTCGATTCGAAAAGGTACCTCTTCATCGGCTGAGTATAATCTTTCATTAACCAAGGTCAATTAGCTTGCTCTCGGCATGAAAATGATTAAAATACAACGTGGCAAGGATCGGGATAACCATCGGTGATCCGGCAGGTATAGGCCCGGAGATTGTGGTCAAAGCCTTAGCCAAGCTGCGCAAGGAACCGATTAACTTGACAATCATAGGTTCGGTAAGTATCCTTAGTGCGGCTCAGATGATGCTTAAGACGAATTTCCCCTTGCCGCGAGCGATTGATACGGACGAGGTGGAGTTCGAGTTCGGCCGTGTGCAGCGTTCGGCAGGTAAAGCAGCGCTCGAAGCAATAAAGAAAGCCGTCAAGCTCCTCAAGGAGGGCGAGATAGACGCTCTGGTTACCGCTCCTGTGAGTAAAGAAGCCATCGGGCTTTCGGTGCCTGGCTTCACCGGCCACACCGAGTTCCTTGCACATGAGTTCGGTGCCCGCGAGGTGCTCATGATTGCCCACTCGCCCTACGCATCCTTTGCGTTTGTGACAACCCACCACCCGCTTCAAGACGTGCCAGGACTCATCACCACCGACCGCGTTTTGCGCAAGCTTGAACTCTACAACGACTTCCTTACGGCCCTTCACGGCAGGGACGCGAGCATCGCGGTTCTGGCACTTAACCCGCACGCTAGTGAGTTCTCCCGCGGCGAAGAGGAGAAAATAATCGAGGCCGTCCGTCTTGCTCGGAGTGCGGGAATTGATGCAAGAGGTCCTTATCCTGCCGATACGTTCCATCTTTATATGCAAGAGGTGGACGGATTTCTTACCCAGTACCATGATCAGGGGATGATACCTGCTAAGCTTTTGGCACGCGGCGAAGGCGTCAACGTCACCTGGGGATTGGGGTTCGTGCGCACCTCGCCGTTGCACGGAACGGCTTTTGATATCGCAGGCAAGGGTGAGGCCGATCCATCAAGTATGATAGCGGCCATCCGCATGGCAGATCGCTTAACAAGGAGCTAGATGGAAAAAGAAGGTTTTGATTTTAAACCTATCCAGCCGCCTGCGGAGTTGATCGGCAAGTTGACCGCCAAAGCGCGCAAGTTGCGTAAGGACGTGCTCGTGATGCTGGCGAGGGCGAAGTCAGGTCACACCGGCGGCTCGCTTTCGGCCGTAGATATACTCGTTTCTCTCTACTACCATGTGATGAGACATCGTCCCTCCCAACCTGACTGGCCTGACCGGGACCGATTCGTGCTCTCCAAGGGACATGCCGCACCAGCGCTTTACGCCGTACTCGCAGACTGCGGTTACTTCTCCGGTGAGCATCTTGATACCTTGCGCAAACTGGGTTCGCCTTTGCAGGGGCATCCCTGTATGAACACCCCTGGAGTGGAGATATGCACCGGTTCTCTTGGGCACGGTCTCTCGCTCGCCAACGGGATGGCGTTAGGTGTGCGTATTGACCGCAAGGATTCACGCGTATATGCGCTTCTTGGCGACGGCGAGTGTGAGGAAGGCGAGATTTGGGAGGCGGCTATGAGCTCTGCACACTTCAAGCTTTCAAACCTTACGGCGATTGTAGACAAAAACAGGCTGCAGATCGACGGACCGACCTCGGAGGTGATGAACATAGATCCTTTGGACGAGAAGTTTCGCTCGTTCGGCTGGCAGGCTCTTGTGGTCGACGGACACGACTTCAAGCAGCTCTTATCCGCGTTCCGTTTCGCCGCACAGGAACGACGCTGCCCCACAGCTATCATTGCAAACACCGTCAAAGGCAAAGGTGTATCGTTCATGGAGAACAACCTTGAGTTTCACGGTCGCGCGCCGACCGAAGAGGAGTTGAAATGGGCTCTGGCGGAACTGGGCGAGTAGAGCGCTTCTCGCTGCGCAGTGCATACGGAGAGGCGCTTTTGGAGTTGGGCCGCAGGCGCAAGAACGTGGTGGTGCTGGATGCGGATCTTGCCCTCTCTACCCAGACCGCTCGGTTCCGCAAGGCGTTTCCCGATCGCTTCTTCGACATGGGGATAGCCGAGGCGGACATGATTGACACTGCGGTGGGTCTGGCTGCTACCGGCAAGTTAGTCTTCGCCTCGACCTTTGCCATGTTCGCGGTGGGCAAGCCCTGGGAGCAGATACGCAACTCGGCCGCCTACTCAGGGGTAACGCTTAACATCGTTGCGACCCATTCCGGAATCTCTGTAGGCGAAGACGGCTCCTCCCATCAATGCATTGAGGATATGGCGCTCGTGCGTATTATCCCTGGAACTACCGTTATCGCACCCGCGGACGACATCGCCACCTACGCGCTTGTGATGAAGCTTGCCGAGCATAAAGGCCTTTCCTACATGAGATTGACCCGGCCTAACCTGCCCAGAATATATGCCGAAGGTGAGCCCTTCGAGATAGGCAAAGCCAAGGTACTCAAAAAGGGAACTCAGGCCACGATCGTTGCCACAGGCTCGCTTGCGTGGCCCTCTTTGCAAGCCGCGGACATCTTGGCCTCGGAGGGAATCTCCTTGGGTGTAATTGACATGCACACCGTAAAGCCCCTGGACTCAAAGCCTGTTATTGAGGCGGCAGAGCGCACCGGTTTCATCGTCACCGCCGAGGAGCATACCGTTATAGGCGGTCTGGGCGAGGCTGTTTCATCGCTTCTTTCAGAGTGCTGTCCTACCAGAGTCAAGCGGATTGGTATAAAGGACCGCTTCGGCGAGTCAGGCTCATGCGACGAGTTGATGGATTTCTTCGGATTTACCCCTGAGGCCATAGCCAAGGAAATCAAGGAAGCGCTATGATTCGACTG
>JAYELY010000236.1:0-3667 GCA_034717795.1 Caldifarciminota bacterium | reverse complement strand
GAGTCAAGCGGATTGGTATAAAGGACCGCTTCGGCGAGTCAGGCTCATGCGACGAGTTGATGGATTTCTTCGGATTTACCCCTGAGGCCATAGCCAAGGAAATCAAGGAAGCGCTATGATTCGACTGGAGGGTGTGGCCAAGAGCTTTGCTCCGGATAGGGATGTCCTTGGAGAGATCAACCTTCATGTAAAGAAAGGTGAGTGGGTGTGGCTTCTTGGAGCCACCGGGGTAGGCAAAAGCGTTCTTATGAAGATAGTCTACGGTGCCTTGCCTCCCAGCCAGGGCAAGATTTTTGTTCTTGACGAGGATGTCGGCTCGCTCAACGAGACAGCACTATCCAGGCTTCGTCGGAGGGTGGGTATCGTGTTCCAGGACATACGCCTGCTTGACGACCGGCCGGTTCTTGAAAATGTCGCTCTTGTCTTAGAGGCCTTAGGGGCATCAGGGCGCGATGCCCACGAACGCGCAGAGCGTTGGCTTGAAAAGGTAGGTATGAGCGATCACTCCTCACGCTGTCCATACGAGCTCTCCGTCGGTCAGCGTCAGAAGGTGGCTCTGGCAAGGGCGCTCGCAAAGGAGCCGGAGGCTCTTCTGCTTGACGAACCGTTCTCTGCACTTGACGAGGCACAGGAACGCGAGATGCTGAAGCTTTTGGGTGAAGTAAACCACGAAGGAACCACGATCCTTGCGGCAAGCCACACCCACGAGGTACTGCATTTCCTTCCAGGAAGGGTGCTTCAGTTGACCGGTGGTGGGATCGAGTGAGCACCGGTTTCGTACTGAAAGAGGGTTCCAAGCTCTTTTTCAAAGGCAGACGCATCTCGTTTGCAGCGGCTGCGATCTTCGCCGTTGTCCTTTCGATCGTAGGGGTTTTTGCACTCGGGACGTTCTATCTTCTCTCGTTCAAGAACGAGATCGAAAGCCGGCTTGAGGTCGTTGCCTTCCTTTCCCCCGATGCAGACTCAGAAGAACTCATCGGCGAGTTTTCAACCCTTGAGGGGATCGTTTCCGGTTCTGCGGTATCAAGCCAGGAGGCGCTTGAGGAGTTTCGTAAAGACCTGGGGGAGGATGCGGAACTTCTGGACATACTGGATGAGAATCCGCTCCCTCCATCAATCAGATTAAAGCTCACGCCGGAGTACCGCTCACGTGCCCAGCTGGATGCTTTGGAGTGCAAGCTTCTGCTCTTCGATGGGGTCGAGGAGGTATGGGTGGATCGCAACCTGTTGGACAGGCTGAATACGTTTCTTTACATACTTCTCGGTGCGGACGCGTTCGTGCTTCTTCTGGTCGGGTTCTCGGCGGTGCTCGTAACCATGCTGGCCACGCGATTCGCTATCCTTGACCGCAGGCGAATCATAGACCTCTACTGGCTCATGGGTGTCCACCCTCGCACTCTCAGAGCGCCTTACGTGATCGAGGGGCTTTTCGAGGGCCTGTTCGGCAGCATCGTAGCCTACGGGATCGTTTTTGCCTTTTACCTCGTATTTTCTCCGCTTCTCGGTTCGATGGGCTTCCCTGCCTGGGAGCTTCTAGCTATCCTTGTGGGTCTAGGTCTTGTCTTCGGCTGGCTCGGCTCAGGCCTTGCCATAGACGCGTTCAAACTGAAAAGAACGTGAAGCGGTTACTGCCCTGGCTTTTAGTTATCCTCGTCCCGTTTATTATGCTGCCTCAGTCCAAGACCGAGCGGCAGAGGGAGCTTGCAAAGATCCGTTCCCGCCTCTCAGAGGTCAAGAAGGATATCGGCGATCTAAGGAAACAGGAGAAAGGCATAGCCAGGGAGATTGACCTTCTTGAGGAACAGGTCTCTTTGACCCGGCGGCTCATATCCCAGCTCAGGGGTTCGCAGCGCTCAACTCAGACAGGGATAGACTCGCTTGAGGAGGCGATCGATTCGCTTGGAACCCGGCTTGGGGAAAGCAAGGAGAATCTGCGCAAAAGGCTCGTTTCACTTTACAAGCGGGGGCAGTTCTACGATCTGGAGCTAGTATTCGGCGCCCGCTCGGTTGCAGAGATATACGACCGCATCTACTTTACACGCTACGCGGCGCGTGCAGAGGAGCGGTTTTTTGAAAGCCTGCTTGGTGCAAAAGCCCAGGTCGAGCAAAAGAAGGACAGCCTGGAGCTCTTCAACAACGAACTTTCAGCGCTTCTTAGGGAACAAAAAGCGGCCAAGGACTCGCTTGCCGCGGCGAAACAAAGCAAGCAAAAAAGGTTAAATCAGATAAAGACCTCAAAGAAGTCCAAGGAGAAGCTTCGCAAGGAGTTGGAAGCACGCAGGCGGGAGCTGGAAAGGCTGCTTGCGTCAATGGATAAAAAGAGTGCCGGTTCTGCTGACCGTAAACCCACAGGCACCGTTATAGAGAAGGGAAGAGGCAATCTTCCATGGCCGGTGGCAACGAGAAAGATTCTCGCAAGCTTTGGAACGATAGTTCATCCACGATATAAGACCAGTACCTTTAACGATGGAATAGATATCGACTGTTCAGGCGGGCAGACGGTTAAGGCAATCAACAAAGGTAAGGTCTCCTACGCAGAGCACCTTACAGGATACGGCCTTCTTGTGGTCATAGATCACCAGGATGGCTACTACTCCCTTTACGGAAACCTGGATAAGATAAGTGTCAAGAAGGGACAAACCGTGTCGCAGAGGCAGACGCTGGGTACGGCATCAGACTATCTGCATTTCTCGATAAGCAAGGGCACCGAGTTCCGCAACCCAATAAACTATTTGAAGTAGATGGCGCAGGTAAATCAAGCCGTTTTAGGCATGCTCAAGGGACAACCGCAGGCGGTTGAGTTTTTGGAGAAAGCTGCACAGAACCCTCAGGGCGGCTACATCTTCTTCGGGCCTGATGGGGTAGGCAAACGCACCGCAGCCATTCTATTCGCAGCGGCCGTAAATCCCCCCTCCTTCGGCGAGACGATCTTTTCGCTCGCTCACCCTGACGTAGTCCCGCTTTTTCCCTTCAAGGCCGAGCCTGCAAGCGGTCGTGAGAAGTGGATCGATGAGTGGGGGCAGGAACGTGAGAAATACGCTCTTGACCAGCGCTCACCGGATCCCAACCCTTCATGGGTGATCTCGATCGACAGGATACGCGATCTGCGCGGAGAGATGAAATACCCGCCGCGCATTCTGTACCACAGGGCAGCGCTTCTTTTTGACTTTGATCGGATCAGGGAGGAGGGGGCGAATGCGTTTCTTAAAACACTTGAGGAGCCGCAGGCGCAGACCGTGCTTCTGCTTACCACCTCCCGCCCCTTTGCATTGCCTGCAACGATCCGCTCACGCTGCAAGCTCGTTAGATTCAAGGCATTGGATGAGGCGGTGATACGAGAGAAATTGCTTAATGACGGCTACCCTGAAGAAGAGGTAGACGTTGCTGTGGACGTCGCGTTCGGCAGCCTCAAGCAGGCATACCTTTATCTTGATGATAAGGAGAGTTTTATCTCCGAGGAGGTGTTTTCGTATCTTGAGCACCATGCCTCCTCGGATCTGGATCTGGTGCGGCTGATAGAGCGGCTCAGCTACCAGGTAGGCCTGGATAAGATTCTTTCATCCTTTAGCCTTGTTTTTCGGTGGGTGATGCGTGCCCGTTCAGGCAGACGCCCCAACTGGAAACGTCTGGCAAAGCTCGTGGACAGGCTTTCTGCCAGGATCTCACG
>JAYELY010000235.1:0-2238 GCA_034717795.1 Caldifarciminota bacterium | reverse complement strand
TAGCGATCAAGGAAGAAGCTTTCAAGCTGAACATTCCGGACAGTAGAAGTACTTTTCTCGGAACTATCACCCATTAAGAATGGATTTCCGGCGAAGATTAAATTCATTCCGGGCGGAGGGATAGGAATCGGCCAGTAGCGATTGACGTTTTCTAAGTATTCCTTCCCACTAATAACCAGTTCCTTATCTATGTCCAAGCCGCTCTGACGCGAAAGAATCGCAATGGCGTTTTGCTGGTTTTTATCTTCTTGTTGTTGGTATTCAGCAAGAAAATCGGCAATTATCTCAGGATTTCCTGATTTATCAACCACCTTTGCCCAGAAGTAAGGAGCGAGATCGTAACCATCCGAGCCAACAGAGATTGTTCCCTTACCTTTAGGCACGCGGCCTTTTTTGGAAGCTCGTCTTTCGGCACTAGATGTGAGCCAACTTCGAAGATCGTAAACCTGGCTGGACTCTCTGTATTCATATATGCCTATAGCCACCTGCTGGAGATGTCGCGGATAGAACTGCTTGCAAACTTCAAGCGCCACATAATTAGCCAATCCGTCGCCAATCCAACGGTTTGTTGAATCTTCGTAAATCCCGTAGTTGATAACAAGAGAAACCTCCACCCACTCGTGAGGAAAGACTTTGTATTTTGCTACATTCGTATAAGACTGGCCTTGCTGCAAAGGCAATCCATATCCCCCAACACAAAGCCCGAGGTCTCTTTCATCGGCCAGGGTAATCTTTAAGGGATGCAGTCTCATCCTGGTGGCTCGTTCGATAATTTCTTTTTCTTCCTTCAGAACAGCAATTATCTCACGTGCTTGCACCTCTTGCTTCTCTGGGTAAAGCACCCTGATTCCGTCATCTTTCAGCTCAAGCAGCCCCTCACCGGTCTCAAAAACAACTTCTCTGCCAAAGGCGATCTGAAGTCCTGTTTGCTGGCTCACGAATATCAAGGAAAGGGCTTCGATAGAGCGATTGGGGTGTGCGGTGCACTTGATTCTTTTGGAGATCTTTTCTGAGGGAATCCAAAAGAGCACCTCACCTGATTGGTTAGAGATCTGTTTGAACTTTTTCGATCTGACGGTGAGGTTACATAAAACCCCTGGCTCGGGTCGATTAAGGCTATCGTAGAACTGAATCATGACCGGCAGGCTATCCCCAAGTGCCGTTGAGGGAAGTTGCGAAAGTTCGTTGATTAAGTTGTCAACATTGATCGAGTTTGACTCGGGACTAAGAAGCGTATGCAGCTGTATCACCATATCTGCCGTCGCAACACTATTAGTCAACAAGAGAAGAATTATACCCCCCAGAATCCATTTGTTCCATTTCCTTCTATGCTTTATCCGTCCCATGAACTTCTCCTTTTTAATTTTGACTGTACTAAAAAACCCACGTTTGTCAAGTTTCCTTTGAAGAACGAGCTTATAATAGAATTGGGGAGGGGTTTTACCCCTCCCCAATTCTCCGCTCTATTTAGCAACCCCTCTTATTGTTGTACAGTCCACGGCATGAATGTGTATTTTACCTATGTCGATACCCTCGCAGCCTGCGCAATGGACCTCCTCAGTTTCAGCATTTCCGCCGCCATTAGTCACCAACGCATCTTGGATCTCTCCTTGGTCTGTGGGTGTAATGGCCATCAGGTGTTCAGTATCGGTATAGACATCTCCGGTGCACTCACAGAGGGAAGCGACTAACTCTTCATCAGCCGGTTCCGTAATATTTGCCGCTGCTGATTCCAGGTAACCCGCCACGGTAACGCAGCCACTCCAATCCGATGCATCGCGCTTGGCGTAGAGGGTATCGATCAAGGCCAGGAAAGCATCCTTCTCGCCCGTAGAGGTAAACGGGATATTGTTATTATTGATCGCGTCTTCTACCCATTCCATCAGAACCGTTTTGTCAGGATTTTCGTAGCCGTAGTAGTCGGGTGTCTGTGCTGAGATTGTTAGGGGCAGTGCCATCGCTAACGCAACGGCGATGAGAGGGATTATTTTTTTCATCGCTTCCTCCTCGCGATTTTAAGCATTTCAAGGAGGGCTCACCACCTTATTGGAGGCTTCCGCCTCCCCGTGCTCCGTGTAAATTGTAGCGCAAAAAGTCGTCTTGTCAAGTTCTTACATAGAAAGTAGGATTTTACGCTGCGATCTTTACCCTGTCGGGTCGCAAACGTCCTCCGACGAAAGGAGCATAAAACTCGCCACTTGACACAGGACTGATTTTGTGTAATAATTAAAGGTTCTA